>JAMLIO010000001.1:300000-589898 GCA_023954155.1 Pseudobdellovibrionaceae bacterium
TCGGCTACTCTGGCAGAATTGGGATATAACGTCACTACTTTTTGTATACAAGACTCTTCAAGAAGGGCGCACTCTATTGCTGCACAAGGTGGGATCAACGCCGCAAAAAATTATCAGAATGATGGAGATTCGGTTTATCGACTCTTCTACGACACGGTTAAAGGAGGAGACTTTAGATCAAGAGAATCCAACGTTTATCGTTTGGCCGAAGTTTCAAACAACATTATTGATCAAGCTGTAGCCCAAGGTGTGCCCTTTGCTAGAGAATATGGGGGCCTGTTAGCCAACAGATCTTTTGGTGGAGCGCAAGTTTCAAGAACCTTTTATGCCAGAGGACAAACAGGACAACAGCTTTTATTAGGAGCCTATTCGGCAATGATGAGACAAGTTGCGGCTAAAAAAGTCAATTTACTTACTCGTAGAGAGATGATGGATCTTGTAGTGATTGGTGGAAAAGCCAGAGGAATTACAGTTCGTAATCTTGTTACAGGTGAAATTGAATCTTATGCTGGGGACGCCGTGCTGCTCGCTACGGGTGGATATGGAAACGTCTTCTATCTTTCAACTAACGCCAAAAATTCTAATGTCTCTGCGGCATGGTCTGCTCATAAAAAAGGGGCTGCATTTGCTAACCCTTGCTTTACGCAAATTCATCCGACCTGCATTCCTGTTTCTGGTGACTATCAATCCAAACTGACTTTGATGTCTGAATCACTCAGGAACGATGGAAGAGTTTGGGTTCCCAAAGAAGTTGGTGACAAGAGACATCCTTCGCAAATTCCTGATACAGAAAGAGATTACTATTTAGAAAGAGTGTACCCAAGCTTTGGAAACCTGGCTCCCAGAGACGTGTCCTCACGACAAGCGAAGTTTCGCGTAGACGAGGGTAAAGGTGTGGGTGCTACTGGTAAAGCCGTGTTTTTAGATTTTAGAGATGCGATTAAACGTTTGGGCCAACCGGCGATCAGTGAAAAATATGGCAACCTTTTTCAAATGTATGAAAAGATCACTGGTGAAGATCCGTATAAAGTTCCCATGAGAATTTATCCTGCGGTTCACTACACAATGGGTGGATTATGGGTGGATTACAATCTACAAAGTACAGTTCCTGGTTTGCATGTTTTAGGTGAGGCGAACTTCTCGGATCATGGTGCAAATAGGTTGGGTGCATCTGCTTTGATGCAAGGACTTGCTGATGGATATTTTGTAATTCCTGCCACCTTATCCCATTATATTGCTTCAAATACTTTTGAGCCTATCACTACAGATCACCCTGAATTTAAAGCCAGCGCTGATGTTGTAAAGACTAAGATTGCAAAATTGATGGATCTTAAAGGCAATAAAACAGTGGATGAGATCCATAGAGAGCTTGGCCATGTCATGTGGGAAAAAGTAGGTATGTCTAGACATGAAGCTGGACTGAAACAAGCCATTGATGAAATTGGAAAAATTCGTGAAGAGTTTTGGCAAAATGTAAAAATTCCTGGTGAAGATAAAACTAAAAATGAAGAATTAGAAAAGGCAACACGGCTTGCTGACTTCCTAGAACTGGGTGAGTTGATGGCCAGAGATGCTCTACAAAGAGAAGAATCTTGTGGTGGTCACTTCCGTGAAGAGTACCAAATGGATGGTGAGGCCAAACGTGTGGATGATAAATTCTGCCATGCCTCAGCTTTTGAATATACAGGTGATGAGAACAAAAAAAGCTGGCAACTGCACCAAGAGCATTTGGATTTTGAGTACGTAAAATTAGCAACCCGTAGTTATAAGTAAGAAGGTAACAATGGCTTCAAGTGAATCAAAAACAATTAAATTAAAACTCAATGTTTGGAGACAGAAAAATGCTCAGGATACGGGGCATTTCGAAACTTATAATGTCGAGGATATATCCACTGACATGTCCTTCTTAGAGATGTTGGACGTTTTAAATCAAAAGTTGATCCATGAAGATAAAGATCCTGTTGTTTTTGATCACGACTGTCGCGAAGGGATTTGTGGAACGTGCTCTATGGTTATCAATGGTGAGCCCCATGGCCCCAATGTCAGTACAACAACATGTCAGCTTCACATGCGATCGTTTAAAGATGGCGAAGAGATCTATGTGGAGCCTTTCCGAGCTAAAGCCTTTCCTGTCATCAAAGATTTGATCGTGGATCGCTCAGCTTTTGATAGAATTATCAGTGCGGGTGGGTTTGTATCTGTATCGACAGGGAATGCGCAAGATGCCAATAATCTTCCCATCCCTAAAGACAACGCCGATGATGCTTTTTTATCCGCGGCTTGTATTGGCTGTGGGGCATGTGTGGCAGCCTGCAAAAATGCTTCAGCTATGCTTTTTGTTTCTGCAAAGATCAATCAGCTGAACCAACTGCCACAAGGACAAGTTGAAGCGCAAGCCCGAGTTCAAAAGATGATGGCTCAAATGGATGCAGAAGGTTTTGGTTCGTGTTCTAACACAGGAGCCTGCTCAGCGACCTGTCCTAAGGATATTAGCTTAAGTAATATTGCAAGAGGCAACTCTGGATTTTTGAAGTCCTTTTTGAAAAAGAAATAGAGAAAACTCCATCATAAAGACGAAAACTACATTTAGGTTTCTGACCCTTGTGTCAGGATACCATTAGAGAGTTATTCCCAAGTTTCCACTGAGTTATCCACATTTGGACGCAAGAAGACCATTTTTTGCTGACTTTTTATGCAAAAAATGAGGTAAAATATTAAAAATATTTATATTTTGAATAAGTGACCGCTTGTATTTTGTGCGATTTAAAGAGTATTGCAGCAAAAAAAATAACTGGCTAATAAAACTTTTACTGATGCAAAGCGACTTAAGACGTTGAAAGAAAAAACAAAAAAATGACTAAAAAATAAATGGAAAAGTTATTTTTAAAACAGAGAGTGCTGAAAATTCCGACGGATATGATCTCTTATACGGATTCATCAATTCATTGGTGATCACTTAAAAAAATCTCGTAAGATCGGATTTAAAATGTCGGGCAAATCCAATTGTGTACAGTGGCTTCCCTCTGGAAACTTTATGATTTCTGAGTTGGGCAGAAGCGCATTCATGAGATCCTGTTGGTGAGTGGGAGTGATCCCATCGCGCAAGCCAGAGATGATTAGAGTTTTATTTTGCACTTCAGGAAGTGCTTCTCGTAAATCCATGGCCACTAATTCTTTCATATATGCGAGCAAAGTTTTGAGTCTAAGATTTTCTAAACCTTGAGTGTAAACCTCAATGTCCTTAAACGATGTGCGCTCTAAATTGAATCCACCTAGAACGCCGCAAGTGATTTGGGCGAGCAGGTTATTTACGGTTTTTTTCCACAGCCATTGTGAAAGTTGAGGAGCGCTTTCTTGCAAAGTTTCAATACTTGATATGAGTTTTTTGGAAACAGGAACCCTAAATAACTCATCTAAAGGATTGTAAACAAAGCCATTTATTAAAACATTTCCTAAAGACATATCTGGGTAGTGTTGATTAAACTTAACCACAACTGGAACCCCAAAACTGTGCCCAGCCAAGTAAGCCTGTTTGACTTCAAGGTGGTCGAGTAAGCATTTAATATCATGGGCCACATGGTCCATGCCGAGGTTGGGATGATACTCAGACTTATGATGCCCTCGATAATCAAATAAGATCACACGGTGGGTTTTAGACAGCTCAGCAGTCTGATAAATCCAATGGTTCATCAAACATGCCACCCCATAAACGAGCACTACATAAGGCCCCTTACTGCCGTGAAGTTCGTAATAGACCTTGTTGCCGTCAGCTCCAAAGCAGTATCCATTTTGTGTCGGCAAATACGTGTGCTTACTCATGGGTGTGTTATCGGTCACAACTCTAGAGGAATTGATTTCTGTATTCATAATTTACAGAGATACAACTGGAACCAGCCTAAAGTCACAAAGTATTTTAGTTCAGATTGAACCTTATACGGGTGATATTTTCGTTAGGTAAAGTGATCGTTAGAATGTCTTTATTTTCTAAGATAGATTCTGAGATCAGTGGGATAGAGTTAAGCTTTAAGATTCTTTCCGTTGTAAGAGGCCGAATCATGGGGCCACGCGAACCAAGAAAGATTTCAAAGACCAATTCGGGCATATTTTGCCCCACTAAAAGTCCTCCAATAGAGCCTGATCCAAATCTAAAAGGGCCATAATCCAAAATCCACTGTTGATTCAGCTGGAGGCCCTGAATGACTTCGAGGTGTACTGGATTAGGGAAAAACTGGGGTTTAACATAGTCTCTTTCGTGTTCAGTGATATCAATTTTAGAGACGATCTCCATAGCCTGAGACACCAGTCCTTGGGTTTCATCCTGATTGCTTTGGTGAAGGACCTGGTCATCAATGTGCTGGACTTCGACTAAGGTGTCACCAATCTGTAAAATGAGGCCAGGAAAGAGTAAAAGCTTACTGATATTACGCCCTTGGACCTTAATACCATTACGCGAACCCTTATCTACCAAAAGCAAGTGTCCTTGGTTATTAGATTGGATTTCGGCGTGGGTGGAAGAGATACGATTGTCCTCCACAATCCAGTGTCCTCGGCTTCGCCCAATGAGAAGCCCTTCGAATAAGGGTACAAGAGTACCAATAATTTCGTTTTGAGGAGAATCGAGTACTTTGAAGGATAAGCCCATTCTTATAGTTTAAGGAGATGCTTGTTTTTGTCTATAGACCATGGTACCAAGATTTCTCTTCTTGCTGGCGCAAATAGGTGCGTGCGGCGATGAACCATAAGAAGGAGACCAGAGATGGCTTTTACACTAGAAGAAAGCAAAAAAGAACATGCTTATGAAGCAGTGATCATTGTTCACCCAGAGGCTTCAGAAGCAGAACAAAAAGAACTTTTCACAAAAAATAAATCAATCGTAGAATCCTTTGGTGGAGCTATGAATAGTGTTGAAACTTGGGGTAAAAGACCACTAGCCAATGCTATTGATAAGAGCCAAATCGGGAACTATTTCTACACCACTTTTAAAACTTCTCCAGAAGCGATTAAAGAATTAGAAAGAACAATGAGAATCAACGATAAAGTTCTTAGATTCTTGAACGTGCGCCTTAAAGACAATACAGACTTAAATAAACACGTTGAAGAGTATCATCAGATTCTTGCTGACGCAGAAAAGAAAAGAAGAGAGTTCGAAGAGAAGGCTAAGAAAAGAGCTGCTGCAAGAAAAACGTTTAACGCCTAAATTATCTTTGGCTTAAATCATGAAATCTAAATTGAGTGCAGGAATAAAGCAGGTTGTGACATTTTCAACCTGCTTTTTTGCGTTTTTACTAATATGGATTTTAGCCATTCCCTTTGTCAGACATTTTTATAAGTCGGTACCCAAATATGTGAGATGGGCCTTGTTGCCACTTGCTGTGATCTCTATGAGTGCCCTTGGATTGGGGTTTACAGTTTGGTTTGCCCTTATACCTGTTCTTGCCTTAGAAGCACACAGTCTTGTTGGCTTCATTTGGCAGAAGGGTGAGAGTGCTTTTAAACAAATGGGTAAAACAGTGGTGTTGCTATTGATCATGCTTCTTCACATTGCTGTAGCATTACTGATCCGAGTGATGTTTCCTGAGGCTTGGGAACAGGAACTGACCATCTGGGTGACTAGAATTGGTGAATACATACAACAGACCGCGGGCTCTTCACAGGAAGCCAGTGTGAGTCTTATGAACCGTTGGAAAGAGCTGCACCACTATATCCCTGCACTTTACTTTTCTGCATTTTTAATGGCGTACTTAGTCAGTTTTTGGGGAACAAGTTTGCTGAACAAGATGGATGTCCCCCCTCTTTATTTTTGGGCTATATTAGTGAGTTTTTGTCTTGCCTTCATAGACCTAAAAGGTTTAAAAGTGACCCTTCCACCTGAGGTGATCCTAGCGGCAAAAAATGTGTTTTTCCCATTATGTTGCTTGTATTTTTTTCAAGGTGTTGCGGTGCTTAACTCACTGTTTGATAAGATTAAAATTGCTCGATTTTGGCGCAATATGTGGTATATCCTGATCATCTTATACATGCCCGTGGGTCTAGTGCTTTTGGGTGTAGCAGAGTATTTATTTGATTATAGAGAGAAGTATAAAGAAGAACGAAAGGGTTTAGAATGAAAGTAATTCTACAAAAAGATGTAAAAGACCTTGGTAAAGTGGGAGATCTTTTAAATGTTGCAAGCGGTTATGCGCGTAACTTTTTATTTCCTCGCAAACTAGCGGCTGAAGCTACTGAAAAAAGAGTTAAAGAGTTTGAGCATTTAAAACGTGTTGCCGAAGTTCAAAAGAACAAAGCCATTGAAGCTAGAAAAACTATAGTTCAAAGCTTAACGGGCACTGTTGTGGAGTTCAAAGTTCAAGCCAGTGAAGACGAAAAGCTATTCGGCTCCATCTCTGCTCAAGAGATTTCAAAAGAGTTAGCAAAAAAAGGTTTTGAAGTAGATAGAAAAGATATCGTTTTGCCAGCTCCTATCAAAGTCTTAGGCCAACATAAGGCTGAAGTTGTATTGGGTGAAGGCGATACTTTAAAAGCAGAAATCACAGTTTCTGTTGAGAGAGTTTAGTACTAGTAATACATTTTAAAAACAAGTCTTTTAAAAAGCCCAAGTTTCCCTTGGGCTTTTTGTTTTTAAATATCAGTTATTATTTGTCTAAGATCATTTAAAGCCCACTGAGTTATAATGTCGTGAGGCATTTCGGTATAGACTTTGACGAATATAGAAAAAATTTTTACGGTTAAGTCCAAAGAGAAATAAGATATTTATAACAAAGCAAAAAGGAGGCTATGTGTTAAAAAATATTTTTGCAGTAATCGTATTTGTAGGTGGGATCACAACGACGGCCCATGCTCAATTTGAGATTCAGGCTATGGGATCCTATGGGTCTGCTATGTCCATGTTTGGTGGAGGCTCTACACCAACAACTGGCCAGCTGGATTTAACTAGTGCTGGTGGGGGCATGGATGCTACGACCATTGCTCTAGGATCAGAAGTTTATTATCAACTGAATGAGCAACTTCAAGTGGGTGGACTTCTTGGATTCATGAACGTAAGCGGTGACTTAGTTGATATCTCCTCTTTTGCTCTAGGGGCCTTAGCGCGATATAACTTAAACACAGACCTAGCTTCTGCGATTTTTGTTCAAGGTGGAATCCGTTATATGAAAATTGATGCGGGTGCTGATGTGGATAATATAGCTTTACTTGTTGGTGTCGGTAAGAGATTTGCCATTTCAGAAAAAGTGTCTTGGACACCCAATGCGACATTAGTTTTAAACGTTGCTGGCGATATTGATAAAGGCTCAAGTATTACATTTAATATTGTGTCACTTTCTGTTTTTTACGATAAGTGATCTGTAGGGAAAGCTTCTGATTGACCTTATTCAAAGAGCTGCGGACTTATGTGCTGAAGCTTGAACTAAAAAGTAATATTAGATTAAAGAGAGCAAAAGACGTGGTTTTTTGCTCTCTATTTATTTGCCTATTGCGAGCAGTTCTTGTGTGAGAGACTGCTTTAAGACCTTCATGGCGCAATTTCTAAGTACGTTGATGTCAATGTTTTCGATATCAATATTTTGTGCTTCAAGAGTTTCGATCAGTCGTTCTTTGAGCCAAGTGTCATTTTCTGACTGGCTCATGCTTGATGCGACTAAATCCACTAACTCCCATCCCGTTAAGTTATCCGTGGTGTTTGTCATTTTTTAGGATCTCCCTTTCCTCCCCCCAATCAAATGACGATAAATGCCCAAGGTCAATAGCTTTCAACAGCTTGCGATGTAGAATTGGTTTGAACTTTAAATCAGCTATTCTGTATTATATTTATACTTAATTTTGAGGAGGTTGCCTTGTTAAATAAAATCGTTCTAATTCTAGTATTTGTATTTTCAGTAAATGGAGCCTATGCCCAATCGGCCTTGGTTTTGGATATTAACCCAGCTAACAGTGAAGTGTCATGGAAGGGTTGGAAGAAGCTGATCGTCACTGATACGCATCGCGGTAATATTAAGGTGGAAAGTGGAACCGTCGAGTTTGATAAAGACGGGGAGCTTGTGGCTGGTGAGATCACCATTGATATGAAGACCATTAAAAATGAGGACGTTGAGAGTCCTAAATACAGTGAAAAATTAGATAATCATCTTAAGTCTTCAGACTTCTTTGATGTGGAAAAATATCCTGTCGCAAAATTTATAATTAAAAGTGTGACAAAGGAAGCCCCTGTCAAAGCAAAGAAAAAGGACAAGAAGAAGAATGAGAGTGAAGAAAAAAAGTATATTGTGACTGGGGATATGACTATTAAGGACAAAACTCATAAAGAGACCTTTAATGTGGCCATTACTAAGATTTCAGACACAAATTTTGGTATCAAATCTAGTTTTGAGTTTGATCGATCCAAATATAACGTAAAATACAATTCTGAAAAGTTCTTTAAAAACTTAGGAGACAAAGTCATCAATGATAACATCGAAATGGCGTTGTCATTGAAAACAAAACCACGCGCTAAAGCAAAATAGCCTGTTTGAAAGTTAGACAATTTATTGCAAATCAAGAAAACCCCAGACCTAACATCTAGGGTTTTTTAATTTTTCAAAGTGCAAGTAAGACTTAGTGTGGCTTCTGTAAAATCAATCAACACTTTATAAACAAAGTTGAGACTGTCAGCTTATTAAAACTAAAAAATCAAAAATATAAAAAATACTCAGCACCTAGACCTAAGACCATGGTCTAGGCCACCGACAATAGAGCATGACCACAAAAAAAATACTGTTCACTGTCGTTTTCATCATGGCTTTTTCTACAAAAGCGTTCGCCGATATTTATACCCCAGTTGTATTAAATATGACTTCAAAGCAATTAAACGAGGTTTTAAACTCTAGCTTTAAAGAGGGTTTAGTATTAGAGAGTGAGCTTAAAGAGCTGCCTCAGATCAGTGGTTTGGATTTCGTAGCGGAGTCTATTCGTTATACGGCCAAATTCGTACCGTATTTTGAAATTTTAGATGATGGACAAGTGAAATTAGATGTTAAAATCAAAGATATTGAATTTAAAGTCACCCACTTTGATGCCAAATACAAATTAGTACAAAACCAAGGCTCACTCAGAGTGAATGTGTACACAAACATCACCTGTGATGAGTTAAAGATCAGAGGTGCAAAAGATGTGGGGATTGAAGCTTTTGGAAGTATTAAAGGTGATCGTCCATGGGTGGGAGATATTAACTTTACGGCTGAACCAGATTTTATCATTGATGCACAAAACTGTGAGGCCCCAGGTAATTATAAAGATAAACTTTCAGAAATCGCAATCAAGTGGCTTGTGAGTGATGAGGGACAAACACAGATCATCAATCTGGTAAACAGAGAAGTGATACAAAGCTACTGGGACGATTTTAAGAAAGGATTAGAATTTAATTTTTTAGGAAGAAAGATTTATATTTCTTTGATAGATCTAAAAGTGGACAGTCGTGTTCATGCCCGCACTCAAATCAGATGGCCTTATAAAGAGCAAATATTATTAAATACAAGTTACCCCAACCAAGAAAACATTCTGACATACACCATTTCTGATCTTAAGAAGGTGCTAAAGTTATGGATTCCCAAAGAATGTTTTCAAATCGCCTATCGTAGATCAGAAATTCCTGGTGCGAACGACTTATTTGAATCTAGATTTATGCAGTTTTTTGCATGGAGAGATCTAATGAGTTTTCCAACGGATGTTGATTTCAAACTGCACGTGGCCATTTGTATTGATAATCTAGATATCAATCACGCACTTACAAATGGAATCAAGTTCAATCACAAAGCTATTTTACTTGTGCAGTTAAACCTCATTATCAACAACAAGGAATTGCCTTATGTAGTGGCTTATGGATCAGGAAAAGGAGAACTCTCGGTAGTGAGCACACAAAGCGGTGTGGGTTTGCAGCTAGAAAAATCAAAGTTTGAAATGCAATCCAGATTTCATAGTCAGATGAAAAAATGGAGAGGAGACAAAAAATATAGTGGAGAACCCTCGATGTCTATGATCTTTCCTCGAGTGGTGAGCGCGCTTGAGGCAGGCCCCTTGCCTGTTGCAAAAGAGCTTTCGCCTTTGCTTAAAGATATGAAATTTGGCAGTGGTGACGGATTACTATATTTTGATAAATAAAAACTAAAACTCTATTTTATAACCAACACCAGCATGTATGAGGTCATTGTTCTTTATACCACTGATGAGTTCGGGTGTAGCGCCGTTAAATAAATTTATGTTGGCCTGAGCAAAAAGATGGTCTGTTATAAATAACTTGGAAGAAAATTGGGTTAATGCAATATCAATCGAAAAGCTATAAATAAAGGCCAGGGAAAGTTCGTATCGAGGTTTCTTCCAAAGTAAAGCGGCCATAGCGGCTTTTCTAAGTGGGGGGAGAACTCCTAGGTGATTCTCTTCTTCAGAGCTTACAGTATAAAAACCTTGGAAAAGACCGTATAAAATGTCACCCGCAAAAGGGATACCCCACTCCAGACCAAATACAGTAGAGTATAAATAATCTTCGGCGACAAGATCATCAGGGTTACCAGAACTGAGTGTGTTCTCGAAGAACAGTCGCCATTTTATAGGAGTGATGTATCTCACTCCAAATCCTACCTGTTGAATTTTATTTTGTACTGGGATGACAAAGATAGGATAAATCGTTTCAAAATTATTAAAATCAATATTTTGTAAATTGAGTTCTAAGTGAAAGTTAGGAGCCACATCTAATCCGTTGTAGTAACCCCAACGCCACAACCAACTTTTGTTTTCATACTCTCCAATGATTGCAAAATTATTTTTATTACTGTCACGGAAGACTTCGGTATCTTTCCACCCGTAAGTGGGGTTTTCAGGGAAGATGACATTTTGGTCAGTGGTTTGAATGCTTGCAGGTAAGTTTCTGGGCAACCAGTACGAATCTTGCCCTGGGTAAACGGGCTTGAGTCTATAAGGGATATAGGTGACTCGCCATCGTACCTTTCCTGTTTTAAAACTAGTACGTAGGGAGAAGTCAGCCAGTCGCTCAGTGTGCAGGGGGTCCCAATAGTTCCTTTGATCTACATAATCTAAAGGTCCCATAAATTGAGAGATGGTGTAGTCATGGGAATTAAAACCCATAGCAAAAACAACAGAGGAATTTCTGTAGATCAATCTCGTGCCTGTTGGGTTTATAAAATACCTTTGAGAATTGGAGTTCTCAAGATCTGCAAAGGAACCACTGACACCTAGATGAGCGATCCAATGTTTATTTAGTTCGATACGACTTTGTAGCGTGCTTCGTACAAAATAATTGATATCATCATTCTCAAAAAAACTAAAGGGAGTGGACTCTACAGTGAGTTGCGAAAAGGCCAAAGCCTTTGTGTAAATCAAAAGAAGAAAGAGGATCAGTCTGGCGGTTGGAATGAAGTTCACAATGCGGGCATTCATACCAAAATCATGACCCAGGAGCGAAATTTTTTCGAGGGTTAGAGGGTGGTGGGAAACCGTCATCGGGCCCAAAGCTAGGTGAAGAAACAGGAGGCTCTGTTGGGAAAGGTGCATTTGGCCCTGTACGATCGTCAATATTATTTGAGAAGCGTCCCAAAGAAGGTTCCCAGCGTAATTTCACTGTACCCACAGGACCGTTACGTTGTTTGCCGATAATGATTTCTGCGAGTCCAGTTGGATTCTCTCTTTCATAGTAATCATCACGATAAATCATCATGATCACGTCTGCATCTTGTTCAATAGATCCCGATTCTCTAAGGTCGGATAACATTGGTCTTCGATCAGAACGTCCTTCCACGCCTCGATTGATTTGGGCAAGCGCCACAACAGGAATATTGAGTTCTTTGGCAAGGGCCTTTAGAGACTTTGAGATTTCTGCCACTTCTCGTTCGCGACTTTCCATCTTTTGATTCATGCTCATCAACTGTAAATAGTCGATCATGATCATATCTAGGCCATGTTTGGATTTTTGTTTACGGGCAATAGATCTAATTTCAAAAGGGCTGATATTACTGGTGTCATTGATAAACAACTTAGATTCACTAAGTTGAGCTGCTGTACTGATTAAGCGCCCCCAACTTTTATCATCAATTTGACCAATACGAATTTTATTTAGGTTGATTTTGGCTTCACTAGCTAGAATTCTCATCATCAATTGCTCTTGGGGCATCTCCACAGAGAAGAAAGCCACAGACTTTTTTTCTCTGAGTGCAGCATGAGCCACAAGGTTTAGGCCCAAGGCTGTTTTACCCATAGAGGGGCGAGCGGCGACGATAATTAGCTCTCCACCGTGAAACCCTGCGGTCATATCATCTAGTTCTATAAAACCTGTAGGAACACCTGTGACGTTGCCCTTAAGGCTCATCATCTCTTCAATCTTTTTAATACTGAGTTGTACAAGTTCAGAAGGACCTGTTAGGCCTTTTTTAGCGGTTCCTGTTTGTGCAACATTAAAGATATCGGCTTCCGAGGATTCGAGATACTTCTCAACATCTTCATAAGACTCTGTAAGCCCCTCTTCGGTGATCTTTTGTGAGGCTGCGATCATCTTTCTAACAAGAGCTTTTTCGCGAACAATCTTGGCATATTGCTCGATGTAGGCTGTGGATGTGGTTCTTTCAATGAGTTCAGCTAGGTACTTGGTGCCACCAACAGCGTCCATTTCATTGATCTGTTGCAGATGGTTGGAAAGTACGACAATGTCAGCGGTCTGACCCTTACGGTAAAGAGATTTAATAGCTTCAAAAATTTTTTTATGTGCAGGTCGATAGAAGTCAGTCGTGTCGATAAGACCAGTGAGTTCGTCCCACAGTTCTGAGTCCAGCATCAGACCACCCAAAATGGCCTGTTCTGCCTCAATATTATGTGGAAGAGTTTTGTTCACTTTTGCACCCCTAAATTTTGCGCGAAGAAAGATAGTAGGCCAATAATCTTAGAGCATGGCAAGCACCATTCAAAAGTACATGCCACGTCATGGAGTTTCGCCTAAAACCTAGATTTGGCGCAGGGTATAAGCCACTAGGCTTAGCTAACGCGTCCTAGTTGAATCTTTGTTTAGAGCGAGTTTTGATATTGTAATTATCGATTTTTTTCTTAAGGGTATTGCGGTTAATACCTAGCATTTGGGCTGTGCGAACTTGGTTGCCATTATAGGCTCTAAGAGCAAGCTCAATAAGAGGTTTTTCGACTTGTTCAATGACTAATTCATACAAACCATTGAGCTCAACTTGAGCTTCTTTTTGTTGATTAAAGAGCACTTCTAATTTGCTTTTTACTAATTGTTCTAAACTGATGTTTTGTAAGTTCGCAACAAGTAGATGATCTGGGTTATGAGTTAGTTCTTGCAAAGCCGACTCCTTTTAACTGTTCTGTACATTGAGCTTTGGGCTATACGCCCCGTTTGTGTTCTGACCAAATATACTTATGTAGCTGCAATTGCAACCTTACTTTTGCATTATTTGATAAAATTTTTTGCGCCAGCCACTCAGGTGCAATTTTTCCATGGGAAGGGCTAAATAAGACGGGATTTTTTTTCGCAAGGTCATGTCGCTTGACAAATTCAAAAGCCCACTCCAAGTCCCTTTCCGAACAAATAACAAATTTGTACTCCGTGTGCCCATCATCTTTGAATTTTAAATTATTTTCATGAAATTTATCAGCAGCCCCACTGTCAGGGGTTTTAACGTCAATGATCTTTTTCACTCTGGGGTCTACATCGGCGCAGTTGATGTCACCCGAGGTCTCCATAGAGAGGATAAAGTCTTTCTCTAAGAGCCCATCAATCAGTTCATAGATTCTCTTTTGTAGTAAAGGCTCTCCTCCAGTAAGGCAGACGTACTTGGTGGGATACTGCTCGACTTTGGCAATAATGTCTTCCACGGAGACTCTGTGGCCTTCGTGGTAGGCGTATGTGGTGTCGCAATAGTGACAACGCAGATGACAGCCTGATGTTCTGACGAACACCGTAGGGAGTCCAGAGTAAGTGGATTCGCCCTGGATACTAAAAAAGATTTCGTTGATTTTTAGCACATCCTTGCATCACTTAATCTGGGACTTTCGTCAAGAAGATTGGATGGATTCTGCTCTTTTCTGTGAATCAGTTTAAAATCAAAGTTATGAAGAGAGTATTCAATATTAAGAGTGAAATTATAGGTAGTTTATGGTTGGCCTTATCTGTTTTTGTGCTTTGTTCTTTGGTCAGCTTTGACCCTAGCGATCGGGTCCTTTTCGACACCTTTTCGGGTGCTGCAAGCCCAGTAAAAAATGCCTGTGGGCATGTGGGGGCGATACTTTCTGAGCTTTTATATAAGCTCTTTGGTGTGGCTTCATTTTTTATTGTTTTGCTCACCTTACATATGGCCATTAAGTCGTTCCGAAAGGAAAAAATTTCATCTGACAGGTATGGCTGGGCTCTTGTGCTGTTGTGCCTAGTGGCGATCAGCTTAAGTCTTTACACCAACCTGAATCTCTTTGGTGGAGTAGTCCAACAAGGGGGGTGGATTGGCTATGTTCTGTCTAAATATGCGCTAAGTGTTTTGAACCTTACAGGGACCAGTATTGTTTTGGTATTGGCCTATGTGATCTGTGTGATTCTTGCTGTGGAAAACCCTGCGGCGGTCTTCAACTGGGCAAAGGCGAGATGGAATAGAGGGTCGGAGGAGAGTGAAGACGAAGATGAGGATTGGGACATTGAAGAACCTCAAAGTGTTTGGTCCCAATGGGCTCTAAAAATAAAAAATATATTCGGGGTTAAGAATAAAGCCGTACGGACAGAGTTAGACACCATCGAAGAAGACTTTGAAGAAGAGTATGATGAGGAAGTGGACGAGGAAGATCATAGAATCATTCCTTTAAGCCCTGTTGCAAAAAAATCTCTTAAGAAAAAAATACAAAGAGAACAGGGTTTTAAAATTGAGTCCTTTAAGCGTGAGAATGTGAAGAAGGTGGCACGCAAAATCAAGGACGACGAATGGGAGATGCCGTCACTGGATTTGTTAAATGAACCTCCCTCTCAATTTGAGGGAATGAGTGAGGATGAGATTCGTCAGAAGTCAGAACAGCTTGTCAGTAAAATGGAACAGTTCTCAGTAAAGGGTAAGATTGTTGGGGTGAAGTCAGGCCCTGCGGTGACACTCTTTGAATTTAGACCCAATGCGGATGTGAAATTAAGTAAGATCACGGATTTGGCAGAGGATCTGTGTTTGGCTCTGTCTAGTGAATCTGTCAGGATCATTGCTCCCATTCCAGGGCGTGATGTGGTGGGGATAGAAACTTCCAATGCCAATAGAGACACGGTGTTTATTAAAGATATCGTTTCAATGGATCTTTTTTGGAAAGACAGCATGGCCTTGCCCATTGGTTTGGGTCGTAGGGCTGATGGTTACCCCATGGTTGTGGATTTAAGAAAGATGCCTCACCTTTTGGTGGCGGGATCAACAGGTTCAGGTAAATCTGTGTTTGTGGTTTCAATGATCACAGGGATGCTCTTAAGGCATAGCCCTAAAACTTTAAAGCTTATTCTTGTTGACCCTAAGCAAGTGGACCTTGCGGCTTTCAACGATCTTCCTCATCTCTTGGTTCCACCTATTCGTGACAGCAAAAAAGCTGTGAATGCTTTAAGATGGGCGATTAACGAAATGGATAAGAGATATCGTTCTATGTCGAAGTTTCGTGCTCGTGACCTAGAAGGATTTAATGAATGTGTTTCCAAGTTTGATGCAGAGACAAAAGAAGAACACGCACAGATCAATGAACAGATTGATTTAGAAGCCCCTATGAAGTCCTATTATTTTGAACCTTTGCCTTTTATTGTCATCATTGTCGAAGAGTTTGGGGATTTAATGTCTGTGGATAAAGTCAATGTGGAGCAAGCCGTAGTCAGACTCGCACAAATGGCCAGAGCTTGTGGTATACATTTAGTTCTAGCGATGCAGTCTCCAAGAAAAGATGTGGTCACAGGTTTAATCAAAACCAATATTCCAGGTCGAATCAGTTTTAAGGTCGCAAGTAAAATGGATTCTCGGGTGATTTTAGATGAAGGGGGTGCTGAAAGGCTTTTATCCCGTGGGGATATGTTGTTTCAGTCTCCAGGTGTGTCTAAGCCTATTCGTGCCCATGCGGCTTATGTGTCAGAGGACGAAATAGAAAGCATCACTGAGGTGTGGAAGGAACAATCTGATCCCATGTATGACGCTAAGGCCATGCGTGCGGTGGAGGGCAGCTCTTCAGCTCTGGGTGAGGCTGACGATGATATGGATATGGGAGACGGCATAGACGAATTTGATGAAAGATATGATGAGATTCTAGCTGCAATTTCAGAAATGAAAGAGGTCAGCGCTTCCTTGCTTCAACGAAAGTTTAAGTTGGGATATCCCCGAGCGGCTCGCTTGATTGAAGTTTTTGAGTCCCAAGGTGTAATTGGCCCAGCTAATGGTTCAAAACCACGCAAAGTTCTTGTGGGCTCCCTAAAAGATCTATAAAGCAGCAAATTAAGCACTGACGATAAAGGGGAACCATGTTAGGTTCCTCTTTATGTTTATAGGTTGGAAAAGTATTATAATAAGTATGGTTCTGTTGACCCTAAGTGGTCTTGTGGGCTGTGGAATTCGTGGGGCTCCTATTCCACCTTCTAAACCCAAACTGTATCATCAAAGCTACCAAGAATATATGAATGAGAAGGAAAAAGAAGATGAGCAAAAAAATAAGTTCAGGGGTGGTAACGGCACTTATAACTCCCTTCAAGAATCAGGACATTGATTGGGAGTCTTTAGAAAAGCTTGTTGAGGACCAAGTCCGACAAGGTGTGGATGGATTTGTTGTCAACGGAACAACAGCCGAGAGTCCATCACTCAGTGTGGACGAGGTGAAAAAAATTTATAGTTTTGTTAAAGAACGAGCTAAAGATAAAACATTGATTCTAGGTGCAGGGCTTAACTCTACTCATAAGACCATCGAACTTCATACGCAGTTTGCAAGTCTTAAACCTGATGCCTTTTTAGATGTGGTTCCGTACTATAACAAACCCACGCAAGAGGGTTTGTTCCAACATTTTTCAGCCGTAGCAGGTAAATCTAGTGCGCCTGTTATTTTATATAATGTGCCTTCGCGAACATTAACAAGTTTATCCACCGAGACGATTGCACGGTTAGCTCCTCATAAAAACATTATGGGAATTAAAGAAGCATCGGGAGACATTGCGTTTCTTAAAGAGATTAAGGCTAGTGTGCCTGAGCATTGGTCCCTTATGTCTGGTGATGATGAGACTTCAGTGGAGTTCGTGTCAAACGGTGGTGATGGATCTATTTCTGTCTTAAGCCATATTTGCGGTGATCTGTTAAAAGCTTTATTCACTTTAGCTAAAGAAGCTCCTGTAGAAGCGCAAAAGAAGTTTGAGCCACTTTTAAGAATATCACGACAAATTTTTGTAGAACCCAATCCAACACCTGTAAAGTGGTCTTTATTGGAGATGGGAATTATCAACAGTGCCGAGTGCAGACTCCCGCTTTTGACTTTATCTGAGAAGTACAGAGCCGATTTATCTGCTGAAACACAAAAAGTAAAAACACTTAAGCTGTAATAGGGCAAGAATGATCAAAGTAGGTTTAGTCGGTCACTCAGGCAGAATGGGAGAAGAGATTAAAAAAATGATCTCCGAAGATTCTCGTTTTGAATTGGCAGGGACATGGGACAGTCGCGAGCAGAAACTTTTATCTGACAAGGGAACTTGGACAAGTGCCACGATTGATGGCGTTATTGATTTTAGTTTGCCTGATAATTTTAAAAAAGTAGTGGATTGGTGCCAAGAACACCAAGTGCCTTTGGTGAGTGGAGTTACGGGGCTTGAGGTGGAGTTTTCCGAAAAAGTGAAATCTTTGGGGTACTCCCAAGCTAATGCCCCTCTATTTTGGGCCTCAAATATGAGTCTAGGAATTGCGACTGTTCGTGAGATGTTAAAAGCTCTTAAGGTTTTTAAAGACGAAAAATTTGTGATCAGCGAAACTCACCATATACATAAAAAAGATAAGCCTAGTGGAACAGCGGTGACTTTACAAAAAGACCTTGAAAATATCATAGGCCAAGGGCGCGTTCAGGTAGAGGCGTATCGCGAAGGTGAAGTTTTTGGTATTCATGAGATTAAAGTCATCACGCCTAACGAAGAGATTGTTGTTAAACATACAGCTTTAAATAGAAAAGTTTTTGCACAAGGCAGTCTTGAGGTCTTACACTGGATTGTGGGTCAAACCCCAGATTTTTATTCAGTAGGAGATTTCTTACAAGATGTTACAAAGTCTTGATTTTGCACTTATTGGCGTAGTTTCAGAAAAAAGATGGGGCACAAGCTTTGGGCAACAGTTCATTAAGACACTTGGCTTTCTTGGGATCATAGAAAATATTTCTGCCGTGTATCAATTTAAACCCAAAGGGGTAAGGCTGGGCATTCCTGGGGAACTGGGCATGACACACATGACGTTTTGCATTTTGATCCAACTTAAGGATGCTGAAGACTGGGGCCAGGACTTTGGTCGACAAGTAAATACAATCGCTAAAGAGTTAAGTGAAGACCTTGGCGCAAAGGGTGTTGAGGTGCAAATTCTAGATTTTCGCTCTCAGTTTACAATGTGTAAAACGGTGATTTTGCCTTACCCGCATTGGCTAGATCGCGAGGAGTTTTTGTACCCCAGCCTTGAGGTTTTACCTAAAGATTACATTCACCCAGTATTAAATAGACCCTTGCTCGACTTTGTGACCGATGAAAGTCAGTGGGAAGATTCAGCCTTTTTAAAAACGGGACACAGTCTGTTGGCTGTAGATGTTGAGCTGGATTGATAGTAAAGTAGACATAGGGTATTGCATTAGTAATAACCCCACGTGGAGGAACCATGAAGTTTTTCATAGATACAGCAGACATTAGTGAAATTAAAGATGCCCACAATAAGGGATGGATGGACGGAGTCACTACCAATCCTAGTTTGGTGGCCAAGACAGGTAAACCCCACAAAGAAGTGATTGCCTCCATTTGTGAAATTGTGAAAGGTCCAGTATCTGCGGAGGTCTTAGCCTTAGATTCACAAGGTATGATCAAAGAAGGTAAAGAACTGGCAAAGATCGCTGATAATGTTGTCGTAAAGATTCCCATGACCGAAGAAGGCATGATTGCGGTGAAGACTTTTGCGGCTGAAGGCATCCAAACCAATGTTACTCTTGTGTTTTCTCCCATGCAGGCACTGCTAGCTGCTAAGGCAGGTGCGACGATGGTGTCACCTTTTGTAGGTAGACTAGATGACATTTCACATATTGGAATGGACATCATCTCTCAGATCCAGAGCATCTACAGAAACTACGATTTCCAGACTGAAGTCTTGGTGGCTAGCATAAGACACCCCATTCATTTATTGGAAGCCGCAATGATCGGAGCAGATATTGCGACTATTCCTTATAAGGTTTTCCCGCAGCTCACAAGACATCCTCTTACAGACAAAGGTCTAGAACAGTTCCTTGCGGATGCGCAAAAGGTTCCCAATGCCTAGTCATAAAGTGGTCAAGGCGACCTTTTTGTTACTCATCTGGACGTTGACTAGTCAAATGCTGGGGTGTGCAGCCAGTGGAGTGCAACTTCAGAACGTGGATAAGTCAACTATTGAGATTAAAAGAGGGATAGTCAAAGCTTTGCCTGTGAACTTACATTCCTCATCTGAGGATAACCGAGAGTTTATTTCTGTACCGTTTGTGCGTTACGGAAAAAAGATGAAACCTGCACGCAATGAACTCCAACGTGCCTATGCAAGAATCCTGATCAAAGGGGATAGAAGGCCCTACACTATTGAAGTGATCGTCCCTGTTGAAGAAGCCACAACACCCAACAGTGTTCAAAAGAATTTCCAAATTGTGGGGTATGATGAGCGAATAGCCAAGATTATTCTGGCTAGGCTAAAGGCCTACCTCGAACAACGTCGAGGTGATACGAATCTCGTTGACGACTTCAGAGCATTTTAACACAATAGAACAAGTTGGTTATTCAAAATAACTTTAACTAGTTTAAGAAGGTTAATGAGATATTCAGCAGGGTTATTAGCATTTTTGGTTACATTAACTGGTCACGGTTTATCTGATATAGAGTACCGTGGTCTTGGTGTTAAATTGCAAATCTCAGCACAAAGAATGTCACCTGCCTTTGCCGCTCTTGAAGATACTCATAGTGTACCTGCGAGTATTCAACTCGACTCCTCAGATAATTCAAAAAAGTTTAAACAAGAGCACCTTTACGCGGGTCGCCCTGAAACTGTTAAGGTTCAACTTCCCAAAGTTGTGATCGCAGCTAATACGACTTCACCACTCAATGAAGCCATTCAAAAAGCACATGAAGTTTTTGTAAACAGTGCTCCTATTTTAGTAGGAACAAATACAAGACAGCAGCTTGAGGGTTTTGTTGATACGACTCGCAAGATTAAAAAAAGCTTTAATATTCAACCTCCAATTCTTACTGCTCATACTTACGGGTTTAGAAAAGAGATCAATAATAATAGGACAACAGAAGTTCAAAACTCAAAGTCGATCAATGTAGATGGTGTTGAAGTGCTTGTTGGTGGTGAGAACTTCCTGGCGTCAAATGTAAACTCTAAGAGTGCTACTCGCGAAACCTCTTCTGTGGGGATGCTGGCTTCTGCTTCGTTTAATCCTAATCTTATTTCTCAGCAGGCTGCAAAGTCAGTTTTAAATCATGAAGTGGAGCGTGCTGTATTAAAAGGACAGATCATCTTGGCTGATGGTGCTGTTTACCCTGGTGAAACATTTAACTTTTATATTCAAAGAATCTTCGATGGCATGACCCAAGAACGTGGTGCTGTTGATCCCTATACGGGTGAGTTTGAGATAGATGTGAATGCCCTAAGAGGTAAGCTCACTGTAGAACTTAGACATGAAACAGGAGCTGCGATTGCCTATGGTGAATTGCAGCTAAACAAGCTCGGCAACCAAAATCAAAATATGGCAGAGCTTAAACTAAAGATGGTTCCTACGGATGAAATCTCTGTCATCGGGCAAGTCCTCTCTTATGAAAGTTTTGATGACATTGAAGTTGCGGTTGCAGGAGAACCAAGTCGTATTCATCTTGATGGTGATGAAGAGTCTTTTAGAACAGATCGACAAGGTAAGTTTGAAGAAGCTCATGTGACATCAGGATCACAAATATTAGTAACTGCTTCACACCGTGGGTTTTGGAATACTATTGAATTAGCTGAATCAGGTAAACCCATACAACCTATCTTGCACTCTGATAACAGAATGCAAGTGATGATGGAACTGCTTGAGCCTTACCTTCCTAGATCAAAGATTTATTCTATCATTTGGGGAAGGGTCTCTCATGATGGAGCCCCTCTGGCAGGCGCTACAGTGACACTACAAGGTTATGAAGATCTACAGCCTTTATATTTTAACTTTAGAATTCCCAATCCTAAGGCGACTCGTACAAGTGAAGATGGGTACTTTGCATTTATAAATCCTCCAGAGGGTTTGCATATCCTTAAGGCCACCCATGCTAAAGTCAAAATCCCTTATGAAAGTACAATCGTAAAAGCACATCACACCAGTATAGCGCAACTAGAAACAGCACCCTTAAAACCAGTGAATGTGAATATTAAAGAAGCCTTTAGAGCCACAGACGCTCATATTGCGGCTCGAGTTTCAGCTCCAGGAAGTACGTCTACCTGGTGGCTTTCTGCAAGAAAAAATAATGTGATCAATTTTTATGACCGCTCTACACCTATGCCTATGGATATTGACGCAGGCCCAGAGTTCGTCAGTACAAGTACATTTATCAATCGAAGGCGAACTCATCTAGATGTACCACTTGTCAGAAAGAATTGGTTAGCAGGTGTCCTAGCAAGTAAAAAAGTTAATGTTTTACCATCAGCGGGCATGATTATGGGTATGATCGAAGACGGTGCGCACAGCGTGGATCTAAGTCAAAAGACTCATGCCACCGCAATCATATACTTTGATAAAGCAGGCAGAGTTGTAGATCGGATTCAAAAAGGTGGTGGCTTTATTGCAGTGAACGTCCCTCATGGGGTAACGACGGTTTCAGTCACCAATTCAATGGCAAAGACCTTTAAAACTTTATCTCTTGTAGAATATGGAAGACTCAGCCTAGTGAGTGTTCCGCAAAGTCATACACATTAGTGGAAGTTTGCTCCATAAGCATAACCAAATTGGCAAATAGATTTTCCATCATCACCTAATACCGAGATTTCAGCACTGTAGGGGATGGTATGAAGAGAAATCTTTGCGCGTTCGGCCTTATCAAGATTGATATAAATATCAAAAGGCTCGTTTAAGTTCTTGTGGATGAACTTCTGGAAATTAAACTTAGCATAAGACAGTTCACGAAAATGAGAATGGTCGGCCCATTTATCAAATTTAAAGGAATTGATGGCTTTGCCACTGCTATTGAGAATCTTGATTTCAACAACAGGACTTATTTTTCTTTGCAAAGCTTTATTAACTGCAAAGTAGTGAAAGAAAGTTTCGTCACTTTGGGCAGAATAAAGTGGAGTTTTGGTGTAGTTGATAAATTCAGAGCCATCATTTCTAAAGTCTTGCATCTCACGAATTCCCACTACATCTTTACATTTTGCGGGTTTGGATGGCGCATGGGCATAAGCAATTTGCAGAGTGGTTAGACTTACAAGTAAAGTTTTAAATATAAAAATGAAATACTTATTCATTATCAACCTCTCGTATTTTATTTCTTAAATTGTTTCATCAAAGGTGCATCAAAAAAAGATCTTAACTCTGGACACACTTCATAGTCGGGTGAGTAGTTAGAGCAAGAGTTCTTCGCCTTTGTGGTTCCAGACTTAAAGCATACATGAATATGATTGTGATGGCCACCCGCATATCCAGAATGCCCTTCTTTTCTTAAAACAGGATCATTAAACAAGATATTAGTACCACCTAGTTCTTTTAACAATTTTAGAAGTTCACGCGTCTTGGCTCGGTCATAAGAGTCCGCGTTATAATCAAGAGGACCAACTCCACTTTTTCTCATTGGTCTGATATCGACGCATTCCCCATCAGTATGGGATTTGTGACCATCAAATTTTCTATGCGTTCTATGAGAGATATCCCCAGTACTTAGGCGACAGCCATTGCTATTCCCGCCATCTTTACAATGATACTTCTTCCAAGTTTGTGTCAGCCTTGCAATTACACATGCGGTGAGAGGCTTAGCGTAGGTCTGAATTTCATCAGAAGCTCCTACCTTTGGATTGTCTTCAGTGGCGTAGTGGTAGCTTCCGCAGAAACCGCGTCTATCGTTGTGCATGCGTATTAAACCTCTGTTGGTTTCATATTTTACTGGTTTAGGCATTGTCCTGATCATTTCAAAAAGTCTTTGATGAGATTCGCGTTCTTCTTCTGTAAAACGTTGTGTGTACCAGTCGTTATTATTTTAAAGAACACTGTCGCCATCGCCAACACCAAGTTAATCAGAGTCGGCCGAGGTGATCACTGATCCGCCACTTTGACCGCCAGCAAGGTGATATGTGGGATTTACAGTGGTTTGCTGTTCATCAATCCAGCCGACAAACTCACCATCAGTATCATCACTGAATTCGACTTCAACAAAACACTTTTTACTGTCTCGATCACACTTACGATTTCCAGTGGCGATCAGTTCTGACCCTGAATTTAAAGGTTTCACACCATCCATAGGCTCAGAAGCGAGGAAAGGTTGAGTTTTAGGAATAAGAGCATCAATCCCTCTTAGGATATTGATCTGCTCACCTGCTTTGGGAATATTTGGATTATCTATATTAAACTCTTCTGCTGCAATTGGAGCTGCAGGAGTGGACTTTTCAGAAGCGCCTACAGAGGTATCAACAGCAGGTGTTCCTCTGGTGGTATCGTCTCCTGTGTAAACCACACCTCCAGAGGCAGCGGGTTTGATCACTTGATCATAATTGATGATCGCTTCGGGACTGATCCATGCGTCTACAGATTCACTGCGACCTCGAGAGTTCAGATAGTTGTATTGCACACTGACCAGACCATCGGCATTGACGATGGGTGTGTTAGGAGCCGAAAGTTTAACTTGAACATTCTGTTTACTGGCATCAATACCAAAAGTACTTCCTATACGGTCACCGTTTGCGTTTCTAATATTGTAGTTAGATTTTAGGGCAAGTTGGTTTGTCAGAGTACCTGGTTCACTTAATCTTGGAGCATCACCACTTAAATTATCAACTCCTTCTGCATCGGCCTCTTCAGTTGTAGGATGTGGTTCATCTACATTTGACTGTTGCACAGGTGCCGTGGTTTCGGCATCCACAGACACATATCGCCACTTACCGTTGATAAGAATGCGATGATAATATCTGTCTTTAATACAAGTATAAGTTCTATCTTTTGTTGATCCTGTTGAGTAGTCACGTTTTCCAAGCTTTCCATTTTTTAAGATATAATAAATCTTAAATCCAGATTTAATATTACAAGTGGTTCTATTTGAGGCATCAGCAGGGCTTGAATCCAGAAAAGTTAACGTAGCAGTCACACACACTATAAAGATGAATGACCAAACCATATTACTTATGCTTTTAAAGGCTTCGTGTTTCATGCTTAGTCTTAAGCAATGAGTGGACCAATTTTGTCACTGTTTAAAAATCAATAATATCAATAGGTTAACCATATTTTAAAATTCTGACTATGTTTAAAGTTTGGACAGGACCTTAAAACTTTATCGTTTTACGACGTGTTTTATAATGAGACACTACGTATAAGGGTGACTTGACTGGCAGGGCTTTATAAATCCAAAACAGAACAAGTTTGAGGTGACAACATTATGGATAAAAAGAAATTGATAGGCAGTCCAAGTGCAAATTTCCGAAGTGTAACTGATCTGATGCAAACGTCGGTTTTAAATAAAGAGGAAAAATTAGCTGCTCTCTACAACTGGAAGTCCATGTGTGAATTGCAAAAAGCATCCACATCTGAAGGAATGGGTGGTGAGCGCACAACGCCCATCGCAGATGTTCTTAAAGCCATTCGAGAGTTAGAGAATCAAAATTAAAGAGTTTTTTAAATAAAAGGCACATCCCGTTTTATTGAATGAATCTGGGAGAACAACGTCAGTGAAGCTTGGTCAAATGTATGAACTATCCGATAAGACAAAAGCAACTCAAGGATTATAAGGTAGACTATATGAAATTTTTTTTAGTATTACTTTGCGTATTTGTATTTGCGGCCGAGGCGAATTCACAGATCACTAGAGATGAAATCTTAGACCCAGAAATCCCGTTATTAGAGTTTAGTGTTAAAAAATGGGGGGCTACTGGTGATGGTGAAACAGATGATTATGCTAGCATCCAAACGGCCATCAAGGCCCAAGAATCTTCGGGCAAAGTGATTTTGTATTTCCCTCCTGGAAGATATAAAGTCAGCCAAACTATAAGAGTGTCTGCACCCAAAGAAAGTTTTCATAAATTTAAATTTTTAATTCAAGGCGCAGGAGTTCGCGCAACCGAAGTTTTTGTGACCGACAAGAATAAGGATACTTTTTATATTGAGGGAAGAAGCGATAAGGACTATGCACAAGGTCTTTTTTCAGATTTAACATTAGGACCAGAACGAAGTAAGGAGGACTTGGGTTGGCCCTTACAGGTTAAAAAAGTACAAAAGTCAGTGTTTAAAAAATTTGCAACCAAAGGCAGTAAATGTAGTGTTCGCAATACTGGAGAAGGCGGGGGCAACTCATTTAACTTTGATCCAGGACGAGTAGGAAAAAGTGCACGCTCTGGCTGCTTAGAGTTTTAATCCTGTTCTTGTATATCAGGTGACACGAAACAATGTTCAAAGGCCCATCAAAAAATGCAGGGCCTTTCATGACTCAGAAACTCTATTTCACAATATATTTGCAGGAATAATAAGGATCATCCTGCCAGTTGATGAGTGCTTGAGTTGTTACAATTTTTGATTGCTTATCATATAAAAATTCACTCACAGGCTCTGTAGAGTAGGGGTCGCAGTTCCAACGAAAGACCTCTCTGGTGCATGAGCGAGCTTCTGCTTTTATG
The DNA here is from genome assembly GCA_023954155.1 of Pseudobdellovibrionaceae bacterium. Classification (NCBI taxonomy): domain Bacteria; kingdom Pseudomonadati; phylum Bdellovibrionota; class Bdellovibrionia; order Bdellovibrionales; family Pseudobdellovibrionaceae; species Pseudobdellovibrionaceae bacterium. The sequence continues at coordinate 326,052 of JAMLIO010000001.1, forward strand.
GAGTACTGGTCTTCAACAAGATCAGAGGCATAACATCTAATTCCCCCAAAGATGTAACTAGAGTTTAGATCTCTACATACGGTTCCTTGATTTAACTCCCCAATGCGGAATTGATAGAAGCCACCAGTCTCTGTAGGTGTTGTAGCTGTCAACGTGAGTTCTTCGTTAGTGATGTTTAACGTTACATCTTGAGGGCAGTCCCAACTGTCAGGACCAGCTAGTTTTTGAACTAAACTCAGCTCAAGTGCATGGGCAGTTGAAAATGAAAATAGTGAGACAGAAAGAAATAACCATAAAAATTTAAACATATAAACCCCTTTAAGCCCACAAAGGCTTCCTTGAGCCTTCATACTATTAAAGAGTTTCTATTTTCAATTTTATTTTCTCAATAAAGAGGATTTGACGCAAGAATAACAAAGTGATCTTTATCTGGGTCTAATGTTGGGATCAAAAGGTGGTCTTACGGGTTCTAGAACTTCATGGGCGGGAATAAGGTCTGAGATCATTCCAGATTTTTCGTCGACCAATCGTTGTCCCGTAATCCAAAAATAACCTGGGGTTGTAAAAACCCCATCTTCCCATTTTTGTTCGATCCATTCTTCCGAAACACCTGCACGAATAAAGAGTTTAAGATAGTCCCGAGTTCGACTTTCATTGGGAATATTCGTAAAGGCGTTGGGGACCACTCCGTGTAACATAAAGACAGAAACCGCACCTGCTGTACGTTTTTGACCTTGTAAAAACAGTGGCACACACATGCTGCCACATGTCTCTCCATTAAGGACGGTGCTATCAAACTGGTAGCCGTTTAATTTAAGTTCATCAATCGCTTCAATGATTTTTAATCCTTCTTGTACAGAGCCCCCGCTTCTTGAGTTGAGTTTAAATAGAATGCGATGAGGAGCAGGAGGTAATGTGGATGCGATCTCTATAAATTTATCTGCCATAGGTGGAGCGATAAAGCCCTGCAAGTCGATATGAGTTTCAGAGGAATCTTTCATCTCGACTAATTTGGATTTGATTGTACCTGTTTCAGGTAGAAATAAAGCATAGGATTCAGGGCTTGTCAGTAAGAAGGCCCCAGTTACAAATAGTGCGGATAAGAATTTATAAGTGCCGTTTTGTGGCCCTTGAAAGCATCTAGAAATGTTATAGCGTGGGGAACGTCTCATAGGCTCTGTAAACAGCAAATATTAAGCCGAGTTTGAAAAGCGGACCCTCAAGTTTCTTAGTTCACCTAATCCATAATTTGGCTATCAAACTCTGATTAAGATTTGGATTGCAGAACGTCTAGAGAAGTAAACTGCTTAGACCTATACCTTGATCCAGTTTGTATTTTTAAAATACATACCTTTGGATAGATCACTTATTTAACAGAAGGGATTTCAGTCCTGTATTTGGGTTCAGGCATTGTTCCATCTGGTAAAATCACAGATAATAAGAATTATGAAAGCAACGAGAAACATTTTAAATGTTATTGTTTTATCTTTAGCATTTTCCAGTTTTGTAGCATGTACATCTGCACCAAAGAAGTCCGAAGTGGCAGCCACTCCTAATGACAGCTATTTTAATACAGACACTAGTGAAAGTTATTCAGACAGTGATGCCTTCGATGCAGAAAGTGACGATTCATATAGTAATGCCGAAGAATCTGGAGACACTTCAGCATACACATCTTATGAAACTTCTGATGTTGATTTGCCAGAAAGCCTTCCAACAAAAGAGGAAGAAGTTTCATCTTCTGCTTATCAAAGCCCAGACGAAAGCCTAAGTGCGAGTTCCTATAATCATAATAATATGGGTGCCACAACCACTTATAAGGTGAAGCGTGGTGATACATTGATGAAGATTGCTTTTGAATTTTATGGTGACTATTCAAAATGGAGAAATATTTATAATACCAATCGTGCGTTAATTGGGACTCCTGAGACTATGCCTACTGGGATCACCCTAACAATCAATGATGTTAAAAATGATGTGCAAGTGGCTCGTAACGGAAACGCTTATGTGATTCAGCCCGAGGACACCCTTAAATCTATTTCTATGGACCTTTATGGAACAACAGCAAAGTGGCAAAGCCTATGGCACAACAATCCCCAGCTGATCAAAGATCCTAATAGAATCTACCATGGGTTTACGATGTACTATGTTCCTGATCACAAGACTCGTCAGCTCTCAACGGAACATTACGAAGAGCCAGCTTCTGAACAGACTCAAGAAAGTGAAAGTAACTATTACGAGTAAAAAGTGCTGCGGCACCTTTGTAATGCCCGCATAAACTTTGGCTAAAATTTTAAAAGATTCCATCTAAGTGAGCCAAACTCTGCCTTCAGTATACTGGTCTGAATTCGGAATACAGTTAACGGTATTCTGGGTGCTGTATTTTTAGTGGCGGAAGGGGGGGGATTCGAACCCCCGGTACGGTGTTACCCGTACGACAGATTAGCAATCTGCTGGTTTAAGCCACTCACCCACCCTTCCACTTTGAGAAGAAAAAGTAATATCTCATACTTGGCTTAAAGTCTTTTGTCTCAAATTCAATATATAAAATCAATGACCTTATTCGTAATTTTCGGGAAAAAAGTGGCGCTCCACAACTTCGATGACGGTGTGAATAATTTTGATATGCACTTCCTGAATGCGTCCTGAGTCATTTGCAGGCACGATAATGGCAAGGTCCGCAAGGTCTTTGGCTTGCCCCCCATCTTTGCCTAATAAAGCGACAGTTTTGATGTTGCATTTCCGAGCCACACGCAGAGCCTCTAGTATATTTGCCGAATTTCCACTTGTAGAGAGGCCCAAGAACAGATCGCCCTCTCGGCCAAGCCCCTCAAGCTGACGTGAAAAGATAAAATTAAAGCCATAATCGTTAGAGACACAGGTCACATGACTTGGGTCTCCCAAAGCTAGGGCCCCTAAGGGTCTGCGGTCTTTTTTGTATCGCCCTGTGAGCTCTTCAGCGAAGTGCATGGCATCACAATGACTGCCCCCATTTCCTGCTGAAAAGACCTTGCCCCCATTGGTGTAGGTCTGAATGAGTAACTCCGCAAAGCTCTGGCACTTTTCAAACTGTTGGGGGTCACCCATAAACGCACTTAAGGTCTCTTGGGCGGCATTGAAGCTTTGTTTCCATACGTCAATCATGGGCTTAAAATATTCAAGATTGGCGGATTTTACAATAGCAAAGTCTTTAGCTTGCATTTTACTAGGTTTTTTTGATAAACCTTGATCTTCCAATCTTTTGCGCGCTCGTAGCTCAGTTGGATAGAGTACTTGACTACGAATCAAGTGGTCGGAGGTTCGAATCCTTCCGAGCGCGCCATTTTCAGCTCGATCCATTTCAGCCAGTGTACAGAAAGGGGAGGAATGGCCTTAATCAAAGACACATTATTAGTATTGATCGCATTACAACATTTAGGGTTTTTATACTTAGAGATGTTTTTATGGACCAAACCTTTTGGCCGTAAAGTCTTTAGGCAGACCGAAGAGCAAGCAGAGCAAAGCAAAGTACTTGCGGCCAATCAAGGGCTTTACAATGGGTTTTTAGCTGCGGGGTTAATTTGGTCGACCTATGCTGATCCGACATATTCACACAAACTAGCTATTTTCTTTTTAAGTTGTGTTGCTGTTGCGGCTCTATATGGAGGTTATTCCGTAGGGCGTAAGATACTTATGATTCAAGGTGGACCTGCTTTAGTTGCATTGCTGATGTGGCTATTTTTATAAATTTAAATTTCTTACGAAGAGCGTTAAACAGTTTCTTGTCAGTGCATGATCAACTCACTTTCAACTTGAAAGATTGTTTCAATAAAAATGGAATTCTCTAGACCTGCTTGGTGATTTTGAATAGGAGTAAATCACCAAATCAATAGGGGGTTCTATGAAAGGTATTTTAATTATACTTGCGTCTCTTTTAGTAGCAAAAGCATCATTTGCAGAATTAGTAGTTTATGCCGACAGAAATCTTCAACTATTTGTTGAAGCTGCTAACGAATTTAAAGCCCAAACAGGCGAAGAAGTGGTGTTTGTGGGTGGTAATGACTATTTCGCACTCAGAGATCAACATATCGCTGCAACGGCTCAAGGTGTTGTGGGTGATCTATTCATTACAAAAGACATCATGTTCTTTAGCGATTTAAAAGCTAATAACTTAACACAAGCGTTCCCAGTTAGTTTAGATATCAGCAAGGTGATTCCTTCACTTCAAGATACAGACAGAAACTATGTGGCTCTTACATACAGATCAAGATCTGTAGCGTTTTCGCCAGAGGCTTTGGATAGATCTGAATTGACAACTTACGAAGATCTTGCGGATCCAAAATGGCAAGGACGTCTTTGCTTAAGAAAAGGTTTCCACAGTTACAATATCTCATTGGTGTCTTACCTTTTAGATAAGCATGGTAAAGACAAGACAACTCAAATCTTAGAAGGCTGGCTAAATAATTTAGCAGCTCCTATTTTTTCAAATGACAATGCTATTTTAAATGCAATTGCCAATGGTACTTGTGATCTAGGGATTGTAAATCACTACTATCTTGCAGGAGCCATTGCGCCAAACCCTGGCTTTCCAGTGGAAATGGCCTTCTTAGAGCAAGGTACTGGCGGCGTGCACACCAACGGAATGGGTGTAGCTTTACTTAAAACATCTACACAACAAGAATTGGCAGCGCAATTTGTGCAAATCTTATTACAAGAAAAGCACCAGCTCGCTATTTCTGGATCACACTTTGATTTCCCTGTTTTACAAGGTTTAAATGCAAACACATTTGTAGACACTTGGGGTCCATTTGAAATGACCACAGTTCCTTGGTCTACAATTGGTAACAATATCACTACTGCCATCGAAGTGATGACAGAAGTTGGATATAACTAAATCCTAAATGTATTGAGGACAAAATGGTTCAATTAAGATTAGTATTTTTGATGGGCGCGCTATTTGTAACAATGGCGGCCCTAACTGGTACAAGATACCAACAGTTGGTGAGTCAGCTGGGCGAAGGTGAATTCAGCAAAGAGAAACTTGTTCTGAATGTTGCTCTGAATGTGGTTTACCCAAATGTACAGGCTTTTTACTCTGAAACCGAAAGCTTAAGTCAAACGATCAAGGGTTATTGTGGGGAGTTAAAGGCTGATCCTACGACAGCAAATTTGCAAGCCGTTCAAGAGCAATGGAAGAAGGCTATGCTTGTGTATCACAAGCTTGATGCAGTTGCTTTTGGTCCGTTAATAGATAACGGCAAATTTTTAGCTGACAATATTTATTCTTGGCCATTGATGAACACCTGTGGTGTAGATAGAGCCGTCGAGGAATTAGATCGAACTGGAAAGTACAACCCACAAACTATTTTTACATCAAAGGGACTTACATCGCTTGAGTATATGTTTTTTGAAGAGACCTATTCTTCTGAGTGTAACCTTACAAGCTCTAGAAATAAAAATGTGGTGGAGTGGCTTAAAAAACCAGCTGTGGAAAGACAAGTGGATCGTTGTGCGTATGCTGAAATCATCTCTGATGAGTTGGTGGGAACAGCACACAAACTCTTGGAAGCTTGGGATGAGGCCAGTGGGAACTATCCACAACGATTGGTGGATGGCACACAAAAGATTGATGCGGTTATAAACCAAATCAGTGATGGTCTATTTTCTATTGAAAGCCTTAAAGACTTTAGATTAGCAAAGATCATTGGACTTCACAAAGAGTGCATCAGCCCCAATAAAATTTGTCCTGAACTGGCGGAACACCAGTGGTCAGGAATGTCTTTTGAGGCCATGGAGGCCCAAGCGTTGGGATACAAAGAAGTTTTCTTTGGTTCATTAGATCCACAAGTAAAAGCCTTTGGGTTTGATGACTATTTAACAGTTGTAGGACATGGCAAGGTGGCACAAGAGGTCTTATTCTACGTCGATAAGGTGTTAGCAGACATTGCAACACTAAAAACACAAGGTTCCCTTCCTGAGCTGATCCATCAGCAAGGATATAAGTCTTGTGCTGGCGAAGAAGGAACAAGTGGGACCTTGTGTGCTCTTTTTCATAATGTTCGTGGAATCACGACTTTAATGAAGACAGATGTGATCATTGCATTGTCTCTTCAAGCACCACCCACGTTCCAAGGGGACAACGACTAGGTCAGGTTAATGAAAAAGTATTTTGGAAATATTACTATTGTGGGGCTGTTATTTATAATGACAGCCCCTGTTTTTTCTTTAGCACAGGATAGGGTGAATTCTGCTTCATCTGCACAGACTGAAAAATTAGATGATATTGTGGTTTTTGGCACAAGCATGGGCCAAGTCGAAGAGGCCTTTAATCCCAAAAAAATCTCAAATGAGGTGATAGAGTCCTTTCAATTCACTGACGTCAACCGTGCACTTAAGCACACTTCAGGTGTATATATTAGAGAGGAAGAGGGACTAGGTTTGCGCCCTAACATTGGGCTGCGTGGGACAAATCCTGATCGTTCAAAAAAAGTGGTCATTTTGGAAGATGATATTTTAATTGGACCAGCTCCGTACTCTGCTCCAGCCGCTTACTACGTCCCAGACATGAATAATATTTATAGTTTAGAAGTTTGGAAAGGGTTCTCTGCCATTCATATTGGGCCAAATTCTATCGGGGGGGCGGTCAACTATGTCACCATTCCTATCAGCAACACGCAGGGCGGGGAGCTTAAAGCCACTGGCGGGTCTTTTAATACTCTGAACACAAAACTTAATTACTCTGCGCCTACAAGTTTTGGTGGATACCTCATTCAAGGTGCGTACTTGCGAAGCGATGGTTTTAAAAAGATTGATGGTGGGGGCAATGCGGGTTTCGAAAAGATTGATCTTTCTGGAAAATTAAAGTGGGACTTATTTTCTGCCAAAGGTTACGAGCATTATCTACAAGTCCATCTTGGTTATTCTTATGAAGACTCCAACGAAACCTATGTTGGGCTTTCCCGTACAGATTTTAATGCAAGTCCTTTTAGAAGATATTCATCCACGGCTTTAGATGAGATGCTTTGGAATCATCAAAAATACCAATTGCATCATGTAATGCAATTAAGTGACGTGGCAATTTTAAAGACCTCACTTTATCGCAATGACTTTCACCGCAAATGGTATCGCGCAGACCGTTTTAGAGGGGGACAGGATTTCAGAAGCCTACTTGCAAATCCATCGAGTGCTCCACTTTTTTATGAAGTTTTAACTGGAGCAAGAGACACTGAAGATCTTGGTCCCGATGCCGAAATTGTCATTGCTGGCAATGATCGACGATTCTATAGCCAAGGGATACAAACAAATTTCTCTTCAGAATATCAAGTTAATAACTATAAAATCTCACCAGAAATTTTTGTAAGGTTTCACCAAGATCAGATTAAGAGAGACCACACTTCAGATCGTTATGAAATGTTTGACGGTAAATTAGAAAGAACAATGACGCCTACTCAGACAGACGCTTTAGAGAGTCAAACCTCTCAAGCCTTCACTTTATCTGCACGATCCAGCATTGAGTTTGGCAAATGGAATGTGACTCCAGTTTTAAGATATGAATGGGTAGGGATGGATTTGGATGACACGCTCACGCCCAGCCGCAATGCCAAAAGAAGTGATAATATTTTTATCCCAGGTTTATCGACACTTTACCGATGGCACCCTATGTTTTCAACAGCGATAAGCTACAACCGTGCGGCAACGTTATCGGGCATTTCTGTGGCAGGAACAGAAGTTAAAGAAGAGGCAGATAATTTTGAAGCTCAGCTTAAGTACAGAGATGCTAAACGTTTTATTGAAGCTGATCTGACGGGTTTTTTCACCCACTATCAGAATATCACAGGGACATGTACGGTATCGTCAGGATGTACGGGGACGCCTCTGGGAGTGGCATTCAATGGAGGTAAGGCCAGCATTTTTGGTATTGAAGCCAGTGCCACAAAGGGCTTTATATTTGAGTCTTTTTATTTACCTTTACAGGCAAACCTAACCCTTCTTTCAGCTGCGTTTGATTCACAGTTCAATTCTACAAATCATGAATGGGGAATAGGCACGGTGTCTAAGGGAGATCCTTTGCCTTACGTTCCTGAAGCCCAGATGTCGTTGACCGTAGGTGTAGAGACCAAACTCACTAAAAATTATTTGTCTGTAACCTATCAATCTTTTATGTACGATCAGTCTATTGATAATACAGATCGTATTAAAATCCCAGCCTATACGGTGGTGGATTTCTCTGGCCGTTATATCTTTAGTGAGAATTGGGATATGACCTATAAAGTGGATAACGTGTTAGCCGCAGAATATATGGTGGCGGCTAGACCCGCAGGATTCAGATCAGGTAAAAGACAGTCTTTTCATTTGGGTGTCACTCACAAGTTTTAAGCTCAGTCGGTAAAGATTAGGTGGTAAAATAGGGCCCAATCCGCTATGTATGCTCTAGGTAGAGGCTATGGGCGAGATTTCATTTGATATCAAAAAATGGTTAGACCTGGTTTTGGCTCCTGTGGATGAGCCAGGCTCACGCCTTTTTCATTGGAACATTTTAGTCGCATTTTTATTGATTGTGGTGTGGGTGATTTTCACCTATGGCTTTAAAAACACACCATCTCAGGTTTCACGTTTGGTTTTTAGAAAGAAATATTGGTGGAATAGATCAACAAAGTTTGATTACTATATCTATTTTATGAACTCTTTATTTAAAGTAGCTTTGTTCATTCCTTTTCTGGATTTTAGCTTCTGGATTGCCAAGAACTTAGCTAAGCTTCTAAATACAAATTTTCCTGACCATGCTTCAGCAGCCATTACTCCGTTGCCTCTATTTGTTTTTACAGTAGTTGCGTTTATATGGGATGATTTTTTAAGATTTTTCCATCACATGATCATGCACAAAGTACCACTCCTATGGAAGTTTCACTCTGTGCACCATTCGGCAAAGATTCTCACACCCGTTACGTTGTATAGGGCTCATCCTGTGGAATCTGCTATTGCCACCTTGAGGAACAGCTTAAGTCTGGGTGTGGTTACAGGTCTTTTTGTATTTTGGTTTTCAAGGCCTTTAACACTGTGGACCTTGTTGGGTGTGAATATTTTCGGGTTTCTTTTTAATTTACTTGGCGCCAACCTAAGGCATAGCCACATACCTATAGGATTTGGTAAGTGGATTGAGACAGTGTTTATCAGTCCAAGGCAGCACCAGATCCATCATTCTTCTGCTCTAGAGCATAGAGATAAAAACTTTGGTGTGTCTTTGTCCATTTGGGATAAAATCTTTGGTTCATGGGTCTCTTCATCTGAGATTAAAAATAGAAAACTTCAGTTTGGTCTTGGCGATCGTCAAAGTCGAAGCTTTTGGTCAGAAATGGGTTTTGTGGATAAGAGACAGAGTCCAAAGGTACCTAAAGGATGATTTAGTAAAAAGAGACTTTACCTCTTAAGAAACTTAAGAAAAAATAAGAGATAAGGGGCAGATGTGTGGGCAGTCGTATCAGATTACATTGGGTTTTAATAGGGTTAGTTGTAGTTTTATTTCTTTCTGCGATAGCTTTAAAGATTTTCAAAAATCGTCTTGATGCTCAAAACACTTTTCACTCCGAACGGACACAAGAGCAAATTATAAAAGAGCTGTCACAATCTGTTCCCGAACGCCTAGAGCGTGAAGGTAAGGGTTATCTGCTTTCTAAAAATGAAGGCACGGCATACCTCAGTATTTTCAAAAAAGAAGCTGAAATGGAATTATGGCTTCCCCAGCAAGAACAAAGGACGCGGTTGAAGTTTCTGTTTCGGAGTGAGGGTCATGGATTACGAATGAAAGTTACAGATTCTTCCTTTCCTGAGGGTATTTATAAAGTTCAGAATGTAGGTTGGGATAGAGATGCGGGTTATTTTATTCAGTTAGATTATCCTTCTGCACAGGCCTTAAAAGATCAGAAGATCAAAGCTGAAACTTTTAGATACGATGCCATTCTGATCACTAAAACCCCTATTTTTTATTCTTTTATACTTTTAGATGACGAGACACTTGAAACCCTTGTGTATTTACTGCTGAAATGGGGTTATGATGACGTACGGGTAGCTTCATTTCCGAGTCGTCCTCCACTTAAAATGGCTATTGATGGAACGATGACATTGGCAGAAATATATACAGAATTGACCGAGCTTTATGGTCAAATGACAGGAGAGTTGCATGGATCCCAATAGAGAGCACCTCAAAAAAATAGTAGATAAGCATCACCGTGATTTTAGTTTTTGGGCGTGGGTTTTGCGAGTGATCACTTTGTGTTTAGCTTTTGGCTCTATCATTTATTATTTAGCAAACAACAATGGCCCACACGATCCCTATGAGGAATCAAGTCTTATTGAAGAGGTGTTCTTTGGAGATGAAGACGATGAGGAGAATGCCAGAGCAGAAGATAAAGGCTCGCAGCATAACGAGGGCACCGACAAGGAAAAAAGGCCAGATATGCAAATCCCAGTTTTTAGAAGTGGTGAGTAATCTTCAGACTTAAATCATAGACTAGATTCTGAAGTCTATGTTCATATTCAGAGTGTGTGTGGCAAGATTGCAGTGAGGGGACGATAAGCCCCCTTTGGTTAAATCACTTTGTGGCTTGAGGAGTGGCGGAAGTTTTCTCTGCTGCTTTAGTTTTGCAACACTCATTTTTCTCACCACCAGGTTTCTTAGTCTTACAGCATTCTTTCTTGTCGCCATCAGGCTTTTTGGTTTTACAACAATCTTTTTTTTCGCTGTCAGCTCTTTTTGTCTTACAACACTCTTTCTTTTCACCTTCGGACTTTTTGGTTTTGCAGCACTCTTTTTTGTCATGCTTATGGTCTTTGTCATGGCTGTGGTCGCAGGCTTCCCCATCTTTATGATGATGGTGGTGATCGTGGCCTTCATGGGCATGGTGATCTTTCTTGGTCTTGCAGCATTCTTTTTTGCCATGGGCAGAGGCCTTGGACGAGGAACCTCCATGTGAGCATGCGCTCAATCCTAGACAGAAAAATAGGGTTATTAACGCAACGAACAAGCCCTCTCGTCTTAGTTGAATCATTTTCGAGTCCTTTCTTTTGTGTAAGTGCTGTTTTTTTAGTCTTTTTATAAAATAAAGCCCAGGCCTTAATTTGTCCATGTGATTGACACAATTCTAGTCTTCATCTAAAAATAAGGCTTCGTTCAGATGTAGCTCAGTCGGTAGAGCAGGTGACTGTTAATCACCCTGTCGGGGGTTCGAATCCCTCCATCTGAGCCATTTTGCATCATTTTTCTACAGACCAAACTAAGAATAATAAAACATTTTGATCTATGTTAAAAAGAGTCTACGATGGGGCGCTAAGTGCTGTGCATTTAGGCACGCTCAAAAAGTGTAGATGCTGTCCCTTCTGTAATAAGATGTAAACGAAGTGTCAGGAAGAACAAACTACATGTGCTTAAGTTGTATTGAAACTGGTGATTTACATTAGAGTTTTAGGATAAGAAGTGGGGGAAGACATGAAATATTTTATTTTAACACTGTTCACACTGGTGGGGTTTAACGCTCATGCTGGAAAGATCAACTGTTTTGCAGATAATGGCTCTTGGACAGAAGTGGGCTTTGACGAAGACAATGAGATTGAATATGCCGTGATGCAAATCGGTCTTACAGATATGCAGATCATCAGAAAACCTGCTGTGGACATTTTAGAAGTCACACCCCAAGGCCATGCTTTAAAGATCGATTTTTTTATTTTGCTAGATGAAACCGAAGAGATCGTTCTGATTATTGATGGGGACTACTACATGGACAAGTCGGGAATTTATAAGGTCACGTCCTGTATATATGTAGATTAAAGAGGAACTCTTTTGAGAGCGCGCGCTGGTGCTAGCACGAAAGATAAATAAATGTTTAAATTTAGGGATGTTTTAAGGTGAGTATGACAATAAGTGCATTTGTTCCTATTCTGTTAGTTGCGGTTTTTCTGTTGGGGTTAGTCATAGGCTACCTGCTTTCTAGGCTCAAATTTTATAAGAGCACGCAGGAAATAGACAAACTGAAATCAGAACTAGCACAATCACAATTTGCTCACGAGTTCTTGCAGAATGAGCTGTCTGAAAAAAAACAACTGGTACTAGATATCAAGCGTGAACTTGAAGATAGCTTTAGAACCACTTCGGCAGAAATATTAGAAGAAAAATCAAAGAAGCTATTAGAAATGGCTCAATTGAGCTTTAAGAATGAAGTGGCCTCGCAAGATAAAGTGACAGAGCGAAGGGAACAGCATCTGCAAAAAGAGTTCAAAGATCTTTTTGCTCAAATACAGACTTATCAAAATAAACTTAATGAGTTTGAAAAAGAAAGAGAAAAGACTCTGGGTCTTGTCGAAGGGCAATTAAAGTACGTTGCTGAGACAGGAACCTATCTAAGCCAACAGACTCAATCCTTAAAAGAAGCTCTGACTAAACCCAACATTCGTGGACGCTGGGGAGAGCTGCAACTTAAAAACTGTGTTGAATTTGCAGGGATGTCAGAGTTTTGTGACTTTTCTACGCAAGAAGAATTCATTGAAGATGACAAGTCTCTAAAACCAGATTTGATTGTAAGGCTTCCATCAGGAAAAAGAATCATTGTGGATTCTAAAACACCGATGGACTCTTATTTGAAATCTGTTGACGAAAACAATGAAGATCTTAAAAAACAGCATATCAAAGATCATGCACAACGGCTCAAAACACATATTCGCGAATTAGGTTCGAAAAAATATTTTGAAGCTGTAGGTTTTGAAAGTTTAGATCAAGTGATTATGTTTTTACCTAATGAATCTTTTTTGTATGCCGCACTAGAAGCTGATAAAGAGATCATAGAGTACGCTCTTAAAAACAAAGTTTTGATTACCACACCACCTACGTTTATTGCCCTACTTCGAGCCATACACATGGGTTGGGGTGAGCATAAGGTGTCTCAAAATGTTCGTCAGATTTATAATCAATCCAAAGAGCTACAAAAAAGACTGCAAACATTTACCGAAACCTTTTTAAAAATTGAAGATCATCTACAAAAAAGTTTAGACACCTTTAAAAAAGCTAGAAATTCATTTGAAAGCCGAGTGCTAGTACAGGCTCGAAAGATCGAAAGTTTAGACCAAGGCATGGGCGAGCTGGTGTTAGACAGCGAGGATACGGTGACCTCTCCTCTCGAGAGTTAAGAAAGGCTTTTGCGACCTGCGCGGAGCGAAGAGATAGGAGCAACACGCGGCCCAAGTTCCCTTTAGGGTCTGGTTTCCCCCGACCCTCGCAATGCCTAGATAGGAGCGGCTTTCAAGGGGTCTTTAATCTGTAAGGCAGCACCCCGATAATGCGACGCAATATACATGGTGTAAGCAGTAGAAAAATCAAGAGAAACACGGGCCTAGGTTTGAGTCAGTGTGAGCCCTTTTGATGGGCCGTAGTTTTTATAGAAAAATTTTCTGGGCTTACTTGACTCTCATGACACAGGCTCCATATTGACCACATAAAAATAAAAAAATTTAGCCATTATAATGAGTTATTAAAATAGGAGGTCTATTCATGGCAAAGGCAGTTAATGTTCGCCCGCTCAACGATCGTATTTTGGTCAAAAGAACAGAGCAAGAAGATAAAACAGCTGGTGGTCTAATCATCCCTGATTCTGCAAAAGAAAAACAATCCAAAGGTGAGGTCGTTGCGGTGGGAGTCGGTCGCGTTACAGATGATGGAAAGACAATTCCATTAGAAGTTAAAGTGGGCGATAAGATTCTTTTTGGTACTTACGCTGGTACAGAACTTAAGATAGATGGTGTTGAATATCTAATGATGAGAGAAAACGAAGTTTTCGGTGTGATCAACTAATTAAAAAATTAAAATACGTTTAGGAGTATTAAATGAGCAAGGAATTACAATTCAGTGAAGACGCTAGAAAATCTATTTTAAAAGGCGTAAACACTTTAGCAAATGCTGTGAAAGTAACACTTGGACCCAAAGGTCGTAACGTTGTTATTGATAAATCTTTTGGCGCGCCTCTTATCACTAAAGACGGTGTGACTGTAGCCAAAGAGATTGAACTGGAAGATAAATTTGAAAACATGGGCGCACAGATGGTGAAAGAAGTGGCCGCTAAAACTAATGATGATGCTGGTGACGGAACAACTTCTGCTACAGTATTGGCTCAATCTTTATTCCGCGAAGGCGCAAAGATTGTGAGCGCGGGCCACAACCCGATGGCGATCAAAAAAGGTATGGACAAAGCTGTTGAGGCTGTTGTTGCTGAACTTAAAAAGATCGCTAAGCCTGTTAAAGATTCTAAAGAGATTGCTCAAGTGGGCGCTATCTCTGCAAACAATGATAAAGAAATCGGTGAGATGATTGCACAAGCCATGGATAAAGTGGGCAAAGAAGGTGTGATCACAGTGGAAGAATCTAAAACAGCGCAAACAGAATTAGAAGTTGTAGAAGGTATGCAATTTGACCGTGGTTATTTGTCTCCTTACTTCATCACTAATGCAGAAAGAATGGAAACAGAACTTGATAGTCCCTACATTCTTTTATTTGATAAAAAAATCAGTGTGATGAAAGACCTAATTGGTGTTTTAGAAGGTGTTGCTAAACAAGGCCGTCCTTTATTGATCATTGCAGAAGATGTTGATGGTGAAGCTCTTGCAACTCTTGTTGTGAATAAACTTAGAGGTAACCTCCAAGTTTGTGCAGTTAAGGCTCCTGGTTTTGGTGATAGAAGAAAAGCCATGTTAGACGACATCGCGGTATTAACAGGCGCAACATTGATCAGTGAAGACACTGGCCGCAAACTTGAGCAAGCTACATTAGAGGATCTTGGTCATGCTAAGCGAATCGTTGTGGATAAAGACAATACAACTGTTGTAGATGGTGCGGGTGCAAAAGCGGATATCGAAGCTCGTTGCGGTCAAATTCGTGCGCAGATTGATGAAACATCTTCTGAATATGACAAAGAAAAACTAAAAGAAAGATTAGCTAAACTTTCTGGTGGTGTAGCCGTGATCCACGTGGGTGCTCCTTCTGAAATTGAAATGAAAGAAAAGAAAGCTCGTGTAGAAGATGCTTTAAATGCAACTCGTGCGGCAGTAGAAGAAGGTATTGTTCCTGGTGGTGGTACTGCACTTCTTAGAGCAGGCAAAGCGATTGAAAGCTTAAAGCTTTCTGAACAAGAGCAGTTTGGTGCAAGAATTGTGGCAGAAGCATGCCAATCTCCTATTAAACAGATTGCCTTTAATGCAGGTTTAGATGGTTCCATCGTTTTAGACCGTGTTATCAATGGCAAAGGTGATAACTGGGGCTTTAATGCTTACTCTGAAGAGTACGAAGATCTTATTGCAGCAGGTGTAATTGATCCTGTTAAGGTTGTAAGATGCGCACTACAAAACGCAACTTCTGTGGCGTCCTTAATGTTGACGACAGAAACCATGATCGCAGATGCCCCTAAAAAGGATGATGGCGGTGGCCATTCTCATGGAATGGGCGGCGGCATGGGTGGAATGCCTATGATGTAATGTCCTTTTATAGCGGTAAATTTGGTTTGCCGTATTTGAGTGACATAGAGAGCCCAGACACAAAGTCTGGGCTTTTTTTATACCTAAGTCCAATCAAGAAAGATCCGACAGATCTACTTTTTAAAACTGACACCTGTTAATATGAAAAAAGGTGGTGTGTTATGAGCGTGACATGGTTTATGATCAAAAGCATCTTTGTGACCTTTGTGATCATTTCGATTTTACAGTTGCGAATAGGTAAAGAAAATAGAACCCTGGAAGTTCATTTTACAAGTTGGATGAAGTCTTTGTCGGCATCGCGTAGAATTCAAAATATTGCTGAAGGGGGCCAGATGCTCACTTCTGACATTATTAAAGAATTCACAACAGAGGATGGCTCTCGGGTGATCATCACTCGTCCTGTAGTTCAGCAACATTTGAAGGCGGAAGGCGAACGAGTAAAGCAGGTTTTACTTAAAGATAATTCCAGTGTCGCACGCTTTTTACAGGGTCTAAAATTAGAAGTGGGTGATTTGACAACAGAGGCCCAAGAAAAACTCAAAGAGGAATTGCGCAAAGAGACTTTAAATACGTTGAAAGAAAATAAAAAAGGCCTTAGCTCTGAAGCCAAGGCTTTGAACAATGGTAAGTCTCAACCAAAGAGAGAGGAACTAAATTAAGAACCTTTCTTTTGAGAATAATCTGCACCTCTAGCGCCATCAGGTGATTCTTTTACTTTTCCTGCACAAGACGGATATAGAGAAGAGAAATTAAAGTTACAAGTAGAAACGCTGACATGGCGATCTTGTTTAGCTTGCTTGTCGCAATTAGGTGTATTTGCTGTTAAGGCAGCAAAAGAAATTTGGCTACTAAATAAGATAGCAACTGTAATAGTGATAAGTTTCATTTTAAACCCCCATTGTTAGCATTTGTGTTGCGAGAGTTATGCCACATATTTTGTCGTCTAGTGCTGTTAAAATCGTTTTTAAACCTCTTTTAAGCAGCAAACTTGTTAATGGTCTTTGATGCTGTCAAAAATATTAACATACAATACTATCGGCAAATCAGGATGTGTGCTTTAAGATAAATGGGTCACAGAGAGCGGCTTTAAGCTAGATGGATAAAAGTAGTATAGTTGAGTTTATGGAATTACAAAAGAAGATTCTCATTACAGGTTTTGAAGCGTTTGCGGATTATGAGCATAATCCTACACAGCGGTTGATAGAAGATCTATCTCAACTGCACTTGTCTCATATTGAAACACTTTTGCTACCAGTAAGTTACAAACAAGCATTTGCAAAACTCAAAGAAGCTTTGGATGAACAACAAGTGGACTATGTGATTTGCACTGGGTTGGCTTATAACAGAGAAGTTATCAATATAGAAAGAATCGCGATAAATTGTGAATCTGCACACATCGCAGATAATGATATGGATATGGCATTAGAAAGACCTATTGTGTTTAATGGACGGGAGGCCTTTTTTTCCACCCTCCCTATTGTTGAAATCGTTGAGCATTTAAATCAAAAGGGATTTGAGGCAAAAATCTCTAATACGGCAGGCACTTATGTGTGTAACTCTTTAATGTATCAGCTCCTAGATTACATAGCTAATAAGAGCACAGTGGGGAGGGAAGCATCTTTGGTCTCTAACAGCGCTCCAAGGCAAAGACCAGATTTAGAAAAAAATAGGACTCCAATACGTGCGGGCTTTATACACTATCCTCCTTCCACATTAAATTTTGAAAAATCCCAATGGCCTCCACAACGAATTTTGCAAGCCACACTTGAAATACTAAAGTGCTGCGAAAAAGAAATTTAATAGAAATCCTGAGCGTCTTCACGATCTAAAACTCCACTTTGTTTTAAGTGTTATGGATGAGTGACCACGAGGGTTTGCTTTGGCCTCTCAATCATGATCTTAAGCCTCCTCATTGTTTTGGAATTTGTGAAACAGATTTAATAAAAGGCTTTATGGGCGATAGGGAATCTTCTGCCTCTACCAAAAGAATGCCCTGTCACCTTTAGAATAGGTGGGGCTTGCCATCTTTTAAATTCACTTTTCATTAAGGCATTTAAAGTCCATTTGTCAGTAGGTGTTGTGGGCTTTAAACAGTGTTCAACAATTTTAGTGACAGATTTATCCAGAAGAACGTACTCAGGCAATGAATCTTGGTCTTTTTGATTTTCTCGTAACTCTGCAGAAGGAGCGCGAGTGATGATCTCATCAGGAATCACCTCCCGAGATGCGTTCATGTCTCTTGCCAGTTTATAGACTTGAGTTTTTGTAAGGTCGGCAATCGGAGAAAGACCACCGCACATGTCTCCATATAGTGTGGTGTAGCCTACAGCCATTTCAGTTTTATTGCCTGTGGATAAAAGCATAGAACCAAATTGATTAGAGTAGGCCATTAAGATATTGCCTCGAATACGAGCTTGGAGATTTTCATGCACCAAACTGAAAGAATTTAAATTCAAATGTTCATCAAGATGTTTAGAGAAGGTTCCAAAGATTTCATCAATAGGAAATTGTAAAAGAGGTTGGCCCATATTTTTACAAAGTCTCAAAGAAAGATCTGCGCTGAGTTTGGCATTAAACTTTGTAGGCATATAAATCGCTGTAACATTTTCTGAGCCTAATGCCTTGCAGGCGAGGACATACACAACTGCCGAGTCAATGCCACCGCTTAGACCAAGATGCGCTTTCGTAAACCCAGTTTTTTTAAAAAAGTCTTTAATACCTAAAATAAGGGCATCTTCAATGCAGCCACTTTTAACAGAGATTTCCTTAGTATTTGAAATCTGTGAAAGATCAATAGAAGATAAATCCTCTTTAAATATAGAGAGCTGTTTAATAATCTGGCCCTTCTTATTTGCAACTAACGAGCCTCCATCAAAGATAGTTTCGTCTTGTGCTCCCACTTGATTGACATAGATCATTGGCGCCTTAACGGCGTTACATGTTTTTTCGATGATCAATTTTCTCTGTTTGCTTTTAGTAAGAGTGTAAGGTGAAGCACTTAAATTTATAATAAGGTCGCATTTGTTTTTTAAAGAGAGAAGAGGATTTTTACTATACAGTGCCCTTTGTTGTGTTTCCCAAGCCCATATATCTTCGCAAAGAGTGACAAGAATCTTTTTACCCTTAAAGGATATAAAATTTTTATTCATATCCCCAGATTCAAAGTGACGACTCTCATCAAAGATGTCGTAGGTAGGTAACAACTGTTTGTGGAAAACTTTGTGTATTTTGTGAGTAGAAATCAATGCCGCAGAATTTCGAAACCTTTTACCTCGGCGATCCGTGTTGAGGTCAATAAAACCAATAAGTGCGGCGATACCCTTCGGCATTTTCTTTTTTATAACGTCGATATATTTCAGTTGCTCTTTTACGATGGACTCACGCTCTAATAAATCTGCGGGGTAGTATCCAAATAGGCAACATTCTGGGAACACTACTAAGTCACTGCCTTCTTCATAAGCCTCTTGAATCCGAGCAAGGATCTGTTGGCTGTTAAACTGGAAGTCTCCTAGAGTGGGGTTGATTTGGGCTAAACTCACTTTCATGTGTCTGTTGTATTATAATCACGTTAGACAGGCAATGAGTTCCTATATGTAAGGGATCTCATTAAAGCAAAGGGTCTTTAAATTCTAATCTCCGCCTGACATGCTCTTTCTTAAGCTATTGAGCTGCAAGACGACCATCAGAACTAAAGCAAATATGATCCCCCCGATGATGAGGTATCGAATATATTTACCGAAATCTAGTCCAAGATCGACATTTTCGTTAGTTATCCCACCCATTTTTTGTGGAGCAGGCATTTGAGCAGTGAAGCCACTTTTTCTTAGGCCCTCAACCTGATTATCTCGTTTAGCCTTAGGTGGTTCTGTGGGATTGCGTACGGATGCTAGTTTTTCTTCTTCGGGCTTTCGCTCAACAGGAATAGTACCAGAGATACCACGACCAAGATCTTGATCGTATTTATAAAAGGCATTTTGGCCACGCTGAATGCCATCGCCGTTCCCATCGACATTGATTTTGGCAGCAAGTTTTTGGCCTCGGTTAGAGCCACTAGACCCACCACCTCCACCAGAGCCGCTTCCACCGCCTGATTCTGTAAGGGCCCCACTTCTGTTTTGGCTAAGGCCATTATTGCCAGAGTTACCGCTTCCTGAATTGTTGGAATTGTTACCTGAGTTGCCACTTTTATTATTAGCCCCTCGTCTAGAGTCAGAGTCTGAATCACTGGAACTACTACTTCCTGTATCACCTGAAGAACCGCTGCCTCCACTTGTGCCACTAGACTCTGCAAGACTAGAGGCTTGGAGCCCTTCAAGATCACATTCGCTACTGGGATTATTGACTAGAATAAAAGGGAGCTGACCAGTTTCAAGTAAGCACTGAATGTATTCCCCGACATTGTGTTTTAAATAATCCCCTAATGGCTTAATAAAATGTATAGACAGACCTACGATGAGGGAAAGTGTCACAATCAACATAAGAACGTATTCAAAGACCGCTTGCCCTGACTGAAATGTGGACTGTCTTATTTTGGAACGTATAGATTTTTTATACACTTGCCGATAAGTGTTTGGGAGGGTGAGTAAAATGCAGAAAGTCTTTAATATGTTCCACATATTAAAACATATCGGGAAGTTGGCTTGGAATATTAAAGAAAGCTTTCTTTTTCTCTGTATTTTATTTGTTCCTGTCTTCGGCTTAAAGGCCCAGACCCTTGAGCAGTTATTTCATGAAGAAGCTTATAAAGAAATGGTCGAAAAGTACGGCGCTGGCTTCAGAGATCTGGGTCTTAAAGAGTTAATCTTATTAAGTACGGCCTACGACAGAATAGATAACAAAGAAGAGCAGGTTAAAGTTTTAGAACAGATACTAAGAATTAAACCGAAATATTTTAAGGCTCACTATCAACTGGCAGAAGTCAGTAAAGAGATCGCTTATGGCAGAATAAAAAGTGGTAAGCAGTACGAAAATTATGAAGACTACTTAAATAAAATGATGGAAAACTATAAGGCGGCTATTCAAATAGAGCCTCGTAATGTCCTTCCTTATAGAGGGATGATGTCAGTGATTAAAGACCAAGAGAATGTCAATGAAGGCATTGCGCTCTCAAAAGAGATGATCAAAATCTTTAAAGAAACTCCAGAAACCATTATGAATCTGTGTTATTGGAACAGTAAGTTTGGTTTAGTAGAACAGACACGAAGTGCTTGTCAGAAAGCCTCGGAGCTTAATCCAGACAATGCAGAACCTTTGGTTTTTGTAGCCAGAACCTATCAGGATTCAGGTGAAAAAGAAAAATACGAAAAGATGATGTTGGATCTATTTAAACGTTATCCCAACGATACGGAAGTGATCCAAAGAGTGGGGATGATTTATTATGACAACAAAGATTTTTATCATGCTGAAAAGGTCTTAAAACGGAACTCTGATCCACAAAGAGAACTATCTTTAGTGTATTTGGGTCAGTCGTATTTTCAGAACGAAAAATATAACGATGCGCTTGGTTTGTTGAACAGCTCTTGTGAAAATTTAGAAGATCACAAAAAGGACCTTTTACGTTTTTATGAGGGAAATTTGAGACGCCTAGAGCAGAATGAAGATCAAGGATTAAGATTTAAATTTCAGAGGGCCATAAATAACTGTAAAACATTTATTGCTAAAGAGAAAGAAATCAGAGTCAGAGCAGGTCATTTTGAAAGAGGAATCAGATTGCCCAACAGTGCACGTTCTTTAAGCGGGAGCACTATACGAGAAAAGCGGGAGTCCTATGAGCAACAGATGCGCAAGGGCAATGAATTTAAACCCAGTACAGGTGCCAGCAAACAAATGAGTGGGCAATAATTTTTGTATCAAAATAAGAAAATTTAAAAAACTAAGAGGAACTTATTTAGTTTTCTATTTGAGAACCCGATATTTAATTATGTCTTCATAAGGAGGAAGCTAGTAATGAAAAACTTTAAAAAACTAATGAAAGATTTTGCTAAAGATGAGTCAGCACAAGGAATGGTAGAGTATATCTTAATTCTAGTGGCTGTAATTGGATTTGTGATGTTAGTTAGAAGTAGATTGAAAGAAACTTTAAATAAAGGTCTAAGTACAGTTGATAGCGGCGTGAGTGGTTTCCAAGTTGACGGACAGTAAATCACAAGATTTTTAGCTCTATCACATATAGAGGTAATAACTTATGAGTCTTGAATTGACTGTATTACTAGCTTTTGTGGGTCTGATCACTATCCGTGTTATGGCGGGTAGTGAGGGGCCTATTGGTGCTTTTAAGGAATCTGGCCCTAGTCTTGCGGCTAGAGTTGAAGTGCAAATGACCACAGGGCGCTGTTTTACAGTGCCAGCAAGTGGTACTCCCTGTGCTAATCCCATTACATGGAAATAATTTTCTTATCAATTTGAATCAAATTACCGATAAGTAAGTAGGCAGGTGACGATCGTATGTCTATGATTTATTTATGGGTTTCAGTCTTTTTATCAATCTGTGTAGTTATGGATTTGCTTTATGCTAAGGTTTTCAATTCTTATATCTTAGCCTCTTTGGGAATTTCTATTCTTTTACTTTTGTTAAATCTCCACTCCATTTCACATTGGAGTCATCCTCTGCTTTCTTTTGCCCTTGTTTTTGTTATAGGTTTAGCATTATTTAAATTTAAAATACTCGGTGCAGGTGATGTAAAGTCCATGTTGGTGGTGGCTCTGTTTTTAAATCCTAATCAAAGCATTATGTTTTTAGCTTATTCTATTATTTGGGGTGGAGTATTTTCTCTAGTTTATTTTTTAGCACAAGGCTCACTATTTAGACTTATTTTTACAACAGCAGCAGTGTTCAAAAGAGCTGCGTATGCAGTACATAAAATACCATTTACTGTTGGGATACTTTTTGGGTGGCTTTCTTTAAGAGTACTGGGGTTATATTAAAATGAACAAGAAAAATAAAAAAGGTATTACAAATAACCAAGTAGGACAATTAGCTATTGAAGCTGTCCTTATTGTAATTTTGCTTTTATCGCTTTCATTATTTGTAACCAAGTACATGCGAGACAATCAAGTCTTATCAAAGATGGTGGCGGGGCCATGGAAGAGATTAGCAGGCGTGATGGCTACAGGGAATTGGGTGCCTGAGGATCAAGCCTATGGATCGACATTGCATCCACACACTAGCACTATGACGAGAACGGGGGACTAATGAGTTTAAAAAAGAAAAGGCAAAAAGGAATTTTGACTTTTGATTTTATATTTTCATTTATGATCGTCATTGGTCTTATGCAGGTGTATTACCATCTGGCATTCACTATTTTAGGGGCCCAGGCAACACAGTATGTGATGTTTTCCTCTGCAAGAGCTTATTTTGCAGGACATAAAGATGTACAGGCGCAAACCACATTAGCCCAACAAAAGTTTCAGCATCTTACCGAAAATACCTCTTTGGCTGTATTTTTTAGATCGAGAATTAAACTTAGTGATTTTGAAGCCAGACCTTTTGATGAGTTACCTGTAAATGAAGAATGGAGACAGAAGTTTGTAGGAACTTCAGTGGTATTTGATGCCAAAATGTTAAGTTTTAGAGTCCCATTTTTGGGATCAACGGATGCGGCCTTAGAGGGCCAAGGCTTTACAGCTAATATCAGTGCATTTTTATATAGAGAACCAAGCGCTATTGAGTGCTTAGGCTTTAACAATGATAGAGGCAATGCGATAAAAGCACTCAGTGGAAAATACAATCAGGCCACGTCACATGGATTTAATAATGATGTGGGAATCTTTTCAGATAATGGATGTTAAAATGAAAGATAAGAAAAAAGATATTAAAAATCCAAATCGTAAAAATCAAGAAGGCATGGCTATTTTAGAAACAGTACCCATGATTCTTATTTTTATTGCACTGACGGGTTTTACATTAGGTTTTTATGGAGTAACACAAAGAATGATTTTGGCATCCATTGCCGCAAGATCTTACGGATATGAATTGATCAGACATAGAACAAATATTAACTATTTGCGTGATGTGGGAACTACAGGACCAGTGCACAGTTATCACAATACAAAATCTAGACTTTTTGCCTCTAGAAGTTCGTCTGGGGGCGCTAACGATTTTATTGCAGAAAAGATGCCTATCGAATTTCCTCCCAGAGCCCCCGCTGGACTTGGGTCTGAGGACGCGCATAACACTTCAGCCTACGAAGATTTAAGCCGAGGAGCATTACAGAATAGGAGAAACACGAAGCATTTATTTGATCAAGTTTGGATTAAGAATTCTTACGGAATATGTATAGATGCAGCGTGTGGACACAGGTAGGCCAAATTAGAGGAATGAACAATGAATTCTAATGACACAAAAACACTTTGGATTGCAGTTGGATCAGCATTATTTGCGGTGTTCCTCTTGTACTCTTGGATTCAAGAAAAGAACAAAGAGATGACAGATAAATTTGGAAAAAGACAGTCTGTGGTTGTGGCTAAAAAAGACATCAACGAAATGACACCTTTAGATGAAACTGCGGTAGAGATGATTGAAGTGCCAGAAGAGTATGTGGCTCCTCAAGCCATCACTGACCCTACAGAACTTAGAGGATATGTCGCTCTTAACCCTATTATTAAAGGGGAACAGATTTTAAAAACGAAGATTTCTAAGCCAGGTGCATTGACAGGCTTATCTTTCCAAGTGTCTCCAGGGAAAAGAGCCTTAACTATTCCTATTGATGAGATGCGAAGTGTGGCCAGACTGTTAAAGCCAGGTGATCGAGTAGATATCGTTGCATCTGTCGTTTCTGGTTCAGGATTGAATACAAAAAAAGAAGTTAAAGTTTTGATGCAAAATACAATCATCTTAGCCACAGGTACAAATGTTCATAACCAGCTTCCAGCCAGTGTTGAGATGAGTAATGATGGTACAGCTTACGTTGTAAAATCTATGACCCAAGATACAAGCTTCAGTTCGATCACCATTGAAGCTTCACCTGTAGAAGCACAAAAGTTGATTTATATTTTATCCAATAGCCCTACGGACCTTTTCTTAATATTACGACATCCATCAGATACAGGTGCTGTGGCCAAAACAGCTGTAGATGTAAATGACATTTTAGGCCGTGGAGCGCCAGGAGCTGCGCCAACTGCCCCTGCACCGCGTGCCCCTACGGCAGAAGCTGGTGGATCTGCCCCTGCACCTAGTTTTGATAGTAGAAGTAATCTTGCGCCTTCTGCCTCAGGTTCTTCTGCTCCAAGAAGAGGCTCGGGTGGAAACAAGAGTGGAAGATTTAAATCGTTATAGGAGCTCATAAGTTGTTACAAAGATTGGTTTTCTTTATTATTTTTATAGTCCTCAGCTTCCCGCTCAATGCAAGAGCGCAGGAGCCTCTATTGGGTTATGAAGATAATTCTTTTGAAAACCATCAAAAGGTAGACCTGATGTTAGGCATTTACAGAGACTTAGAGCTTTCTGATTTACCTGATGAGACTCAATTTAAAATTGCAGACAGAAAGTTTGCAAGTCGTGTGGATATATCTTGGGACAACAAAAGAAAAGTTTTAAGACTTGTACCCAAATCTTCAGGAAGCGCACTGATTACATTTTTGGATAAAAAGACAGATAGAGTGATCAAGCAGCTCCGAGTTTTTATTAACAAAAATGATTTGGATAGAGTTGCTAAAGAGATTAAAAATTTACTGGGCAATATTGAAGGTATTCAAATTCGAGTTATGAGCGATAGAGTTGTTGTAGATGGACAGATCATTCTTGTGAGTGACTTTAACCGTATTGTTTCCGTACTTGGTCAATATGGACCATCTAAAGCCGTTTCACTTGTACAGTTAAGTCCTCTTGCCATGACTAAGATTGCATCTTTGATAGAAAGAGACATCAATAACCCACAAATTACAGTTCGAGTTGTGAATGGTTTCTTTATATTAGAAGGTGTTGCTAGAGATCTTGATGAACGCGACGAAGCCTTAAGAATTGCTCAAGCTTATATGCCACCTGGTGTGTCTGACTACGCCACAGCATCCCCTTTTCCAGGCATGAGCATTGTAAAGAAGAAGATTGCTTCAGATGGTGAATTCGTACTTGGTAACGTGATCAACCATCTTAGAATTCAACCTGAGCCGCCAAGTCAACCACCTAAAGTGGTTCAGATTCTTATACATTATGTAGAATTACAGAAGAGTTATTTACGAGGATTCAACTTCCAGTGGATACCCACCTTGGGGGACGGAAGCCAAATGGAAGTGTCTTCTAACGTGTCTTCTGGAGCTTCGACTATTGGCGGAACAATCACTGCGATCATTCAGAATTTATTACCAAAATTAAACTGGTCCAAAGAGCACGGTCACGCACGAGTTCTACAAAGTGTAAGCGTGATTGTTGAAAATGGAAACCCAGGGAAGTTTGTTTCGCAAAGAGAGATTCCATTTCAGGTGACAAGCCCTACGGGCGTGGCAAGTTCTGAGAATCGCAGTGTGGGTATCAATGCCACAGTCACCCCTACAATCACAGGAGCGAGATCTGATATTGTGAGTATGAAGATTGATTTTTCAGTTGGTGAAATGTTAGAGCCGACAGAGTTTGGACCCGTGACTTCGAATAACCAAGTTGTAACAAACATCACGGTGCGATCAGGACAAAGTGCTGCTATCGGAGGTCTAGTTACAAGCAGATCTTCTACGGGCTATAATAAACTCCCAGCCGATAGTCCTAATCCATTGATCAAACTTTATGCTTCTAAAGAGTTTTCTCGTGGTCAGTCACAATTTGTGGTGTTTGTAACACCTATGATCAAAAGTAGTGCTAGTGCAGGCTCTGAAAATATCAAACGTAAGTTCAGACTTCAAAAATAAGACTTATATTCTCGTTCTGAGTCGCCGATAAGAAAGAGTGTAAAACTGGGACGTGGAGGTCTTTTTGGCAGTACATTCGGGTTGTCATCTTATAGCAGTGTTAGGTGGTAAAGGTGGTGTAGGCAAAAGTATTTTTGCTGCCAACTTTGCTATTGCTGTAAGTAATGAGTTAAAGGGTAAAACTTTACTTATTGACCTGGATGGACGGAGTTGTGGAGACCAAAATATTATTTTAGGATTACGACCCGAAAAGACAGTTACAGATTTATGTAAACATAGCAGCGCTTTGACTGTTGCGGCCTTCGCAGGATATATCACCAAACATGCTTCTGGAATAGATTATTTGGCTTCAGTTGTTGATCCCACATCAAGTATAAATATTGATGCGGTAGAATTTGGAAAAGCTTTAAATACATTCAGTCAATTTTATAAGTACATCATTGTTGATATTGGAAACTCAATGGATACGGTGCAGTACACGATTTTAGAAAATTGCAGTGCTGCACTCATGGTCACTACTCCTGATATTTTAACCGTGAATCAAACCAGAAAAGCGATCAATGATTTGGTCACAGCAACTTTTCCCGTGGATATCTTCCAAATTGTAATTAACAAAGCTCATTCCAGTGGTCTAAGTCCTAAAGCGATTAGTGATAGTTTAAGACGTCCCTTATTATCTGTGATCCCTCAGGATGACAATTTAGTGTATTCCTCTTTGGCAAATGGTGCCCCTTTCTGTCATGCAAACCCCAGACATCCTGTGGCGCTGGCACATAATGAAGTTATAAGAAAACTCACAGGGGGAACATTACAAAGGTTAAAAGCACTTGCACAAAGTGCCTCGGCGGGAAAAACCAAGGAAGAAAAGGGTTCATCGGTTTCTTTAAACCAACCGAAGCTTGATCCTAATATTCAACTTAAGATTCAGATTCATAGTGAATTGATTCATAAGATGGATTTAAAGAAAGACATCCACTCTACACGTGGTGATGCTCAAAAAGAAAAAGAACTAGAACTAAAAACTCAAAAGACCATTACAGAACTTGTGGATCAAATGGCAAAAGGGCTTAATCGTGATGATCGCAGTAAGATCATTAAAGAAGTTTTGGACGAAGCCCTAAAGTTAGGAGCATTGGAAGACTTACTTGCGGATCCAACTGTAACGGAAATCATGGTCAATGGTTGTGAAAAGATCTTCATTGAAAAAAATGGTAAGATTCAAAGAAGCCCAACTCGTTTTACCAGTAATGAACAGCTACGTAACGTTATTGAAAGAATTGTGACGCCCTTAGGACGTTTGATCAATAACAAAACCCCTTATGTTGATGCTCGTTTACAAGATGGGAGTCGTGTGAACGCGGTGATTGAACCTCTGGCGATTGACGGACCGTCTTTAACCATTCGTAAATTTTCTAAGGATACGATTGGACCAGAAAATTATCTTCAGTGGAATTCACTCAACCAACAGATGGTGGACCTGTTAAAGATCTGTGTTCAACAAGGTTTAAATATTATTATTTCTGGGGGTACAGGGTCAGGTAAAACGACTTTGTTAAATATGCTCTCGGGATTTATTCCTGCAAATGAAAGAATTGTAACGGTAGAGGATGCGGCGGAATTGCAAATGAAACAAGATCACGTTGTGAGATTGGAAACTCGACCTGCAGGTATGGATGGGTCAGGGGCCGTCACTATTAGGGACCTTGTAAAAAACTCGTTAAGGATGAGACCTGATCGAATTGTGGTCGGGGAGTGTCGTGATGGTGCAGCATTAGATATGTTGCAGGCGATGAACACGGGTCACGACGGGTCTATGACTACTGTGCATGCGAACTCTCCAAGAGAGGCTGTAGCGCGTTTGGAAACACTGTGTTTGATGGCAGGTATGGATTTACCTGTAAGGGCGATTAAAGAACAGATTGCAGGTGCCGTGAATTTATTTGTTCAGATTGGACGCTTGAGTGATGGAAGCAGGAAGATCAAATACATCACTGAAGTGGAAGGTATGCAAGGAGATGTGATCACCTTGAGTGATATCTTTAGATTTAAAGAAGAAGGTTTTGATAAAAATAGAAAGATCATTGGGAGCTTTCAATCTACAGGTACAATCCCTACATTTATTCAAAAATTTAAAGATCGTGGAGTACATATTCCAGATTCAATATTTTCTAACGATAAACCAGCTCCTGTCGCAGATAAAAATCCTAAAAGGAATGCGGCTATGGCAGCAAGAAGAAGACCTAATGTTCCACCTGTACCAGGTCAAAAGAAAACGGGGAATGAATAGAAGATGGACGCATTGATAGTAGACTTACAGAGCTTTTTTTCTAATACATGGATATTTATTCCATTTTTTGGAGTAAGTATTTTTATAGCGGCTCTGTTAGGCGGTCCCTACGTCTACAACTATTTTTCAGCCAAGACCTTAGCTTCTAAAGCGGAAATCGAAAGATATTTAGACCTTATGTATTCAGATCTAGAGCCTAAAAAAGTGCTTTGGATGCTTGTGCTGATGAGTTATGGCTTAGGGCTTGTCGCCTTTTTGGCATTTTGGCCTAATGTTCAAATTGGTTTCCCTGTGGCCATTGCTATGATTTTTGCGGGCAACAGTATTCCAGTTAAAGTCTTTCAAAATATGTATGAAAAACGATGTACCAGAGTTGTAGACCAAATGGTCGATGGAATGACGATCATGGCTAACGGTATCAAATCTGGATCAGGTGTGATGCAGAGTATGGAAGCGGTGGTAGAAAACATTAAAGGTCCGCTCGCACAAGAGTTCAGTATGATCTTAAATAAAATTCGTCTAGGTATGTCGATGAATGATGCCATGAATGATTTTGCTGACAGAGTGCCAAAACAGGATGTGCAGATGTTTGTCACCTCAGTCAATATTCTGAGTGATACGGGTGGTGACTTGGGTCAAACGTTTGAAACTATTAACAGTGTGGTACGTGAAAGACAAAAGATTGAAAAGAAAATTGAGGCCATGACAGCTCAAGGAAAAATGCAAGGGATTATTATTTCAATGGTTCCTTTTGGATTATTACTCATGTTTAGAGCAATGGACCCTGAGTTTGTAGCGCCACTGTTTGAAACTACTATGGGCATGATGGCCTTATTGGTAGTTTGTGTTCTGGTGATTGTTGGTGGTTTTGTAATTAAGAAGATTGTGACGATTAAGGTTTAGGAGAAGGCAACATGATCATAAAATATTTTAAAACAGCAATGGTGACATCCCTAATGGCGATCACTTGCTCTTTTAATGCATGGGCAATTGTAGATATGAA
The DNA here is from genome assembly GCA_023954155.1 of Pseudobdellovibrionaceae bacterium. Lineage (NCBI taxonomy): Bacteria > Pseudomonadati > Bdellovibrionota > Bdellovibrionia > Bdellovibrionales > Pseudobdellovibrionaceae > Pseudobdellovibrionaceae bacterium. The sequence continues at coordinate 355,664 of JAMLIO010000001.1, forward strand.
AGATGCCAACTACTCAGAAACATGGACAGACTTAGATTTGGGTGGCCCTGGCTACATCTTAAAAGTTACAAGGACCTATAATAGCCGTTCTATCCATGATGGAATATTTGGCTTTGGTTGGTGTTCGGATTTTGAAACTAAGTTAGAAATCACGCCAGAATCTAACATTAAAGTCACCGAATGTGGTGGAGGTATGGAAACTGTTTTTGAAGATGGTTCCAATAACTTGGCTCAAAGAAATGCCCTAATTGATAAAATTGTAAAAAAAGTGAGAGAAGATAAAAAAAATTCGAGCTTAAAAGAGAATTATTTTGAAAACTTCAAAAAAGAACTGATCAACAACAATTATCTCAGAGAGGCCTTTGCCACCGAACTTGGATTTAAAGGAAGTATCACTAAGGGTAAATCCTATAAAGCTATTGGTAAAAACGAGGTTGTAGAAGTTGAGGCCAATTCCTATAAGAGAAAACTTTCTGATGGAACTTTCCAAAGGTTTGATTCCCAAGGTCGACTGGTAGCAATGTATGATAAGAGTTTAAATTTCATTAAAATCACATACGCTAACAATAAAATTGTGAGTGTGGTGGACAATAAAAGCCGTAGACTCAGTTTTAAATACCATAAATCCAACGGCAAAGTGAGTGCCATCATTTCAGCTCCTACCAAGAAAGCTGTGAGTTATACCTACAGTTCACATGATCTTGCGACTGTGAACAACGCGTGGGGAAGTAGGTTTTCTTATCTATATGATGATATGCACAACTTAGTAAAGATCATTCACCCAGATAACACGACTAAAGAAATTGCGTATGATAAGGACAAAGATTGGGTGGTTGGTTTTAAAGACCAAAAGGGCTGTAAAGAAACCTATCTTTATCGTGATTCAGAGGACGATCCAAGAAACCATTATTGGTCTGAAGTGACTAAAATGTGTAATGGTAAAGTGACAAATAAATCTAAATATGAATTTTGGCACAAAGATCGTGCGGATAAGTCAGGAAAGTATCTTGCTCGTGTAAGATCAGAAATCAATGGTATGGTTACAGATATTAAATACCATGAAACAATTGGTAGACCAGTATATAAACAAGATGGCACTGAGATTGTCACATATTCTTATTATGCCAATGGCAGTCTTAAAACAGAAAAAAATGAAAGAGTGAGTACAACGTATTTTTATGATGGTGTTTGCAGTAAGATTTCTAAAATGGTGCAAGAGAATCTACTGGAAAGACAAGTGGCTTCTAGAAAAGACACCACAGTTTTTCAGTACAATAAGCCTTCATGTAATTTAAAGAAGGCCATGAATAGCAAGGGAGAATCGGCGGAACTCCACTATGATGCTGCAGGAAGAATTATAAAAGTGGTAGATCACACAGCCAAACAGTTGAATATTGCTTATAACTCTCAAACAGGGAAGCCTGCTCGGTTGACTCGTCCTGGCCTAGGTTCTATAGATGTCGTTTATGATCAACAAGGTCAAATGGTCTCTGTAAAGAGTAGCCAAGGCGCAGAAGTGGCGACTCAGGTGGCAAATGTATTTAACAATATTCTAAGGGTCATTGGTCCAGCCTCAAATGACATTAGCATATAGCCTCAAAAAAGCAGGAAAAGATGTATTTAATAAATAAAATAATACTACTTATCATGTTGAGCATCTCAAGTTTTGCTTATGCAAACGAAGATGATACTGAGGCTGTAGCGTTGTCGAGTGGACATCAAGCAGGAATTACGAAAGGTAATAGTATTAACAGCCCTCCCGCTGCCCCTTTTGGTGGGTACTCTAATGTTCGCCGTGGCGACAGAGAAAAAGCAGAAGAACTATTAAATGAAATTCGCGGGTTAAATAAAACTTCGGATGCTCAAAGTAAATCTACAGACTAAACTGAAAAAAGATCTAGTTGCTTAAGTTGTTTTTCAATTATCGGAAATTTTAACTCAGGCCTTCCCGAGAAACGAATCAGATCTTGCCAGTCAGGAGTTGAAGCCTCTCCATATAGACGTGTTAGAATCTTATTAAAAACATGTCCACAATACTCGGCGTCTTCATCCGCTCTATGTAGTGTTCCAGTTTCAATATTCAGATGCTTGGCAATGGATGCAAGCTTGTAGTTCATCAGTCCTGGAAAAATTTTTCTAGAAAGTGGGAGTGTATCAAATACTGTTCCTGTGGGAGCTGCAAACTCATGTTTTTTATAGTCTGCCAGTAGAAACTGAAAATCAAAGGTTGCATTATGAGCGACAAGCATATCGTTGCCACAATACGTAGTCAGTGACTCAAGTAGTGTCTCAATTGTGGGCTTACCTTTAACCATATCATCAGTAATGCCATTCACCCTAGAGGCTCCAGTTGGAATAGGCATTTGAGGGTCTACTAAACACGCATAACGGTCTTGTGGTTTTCCATTTACAAATCGGACAAATCCAACCTCAACAATCCGATCAATGCCAGCCAGTGTTCCAGTGGTTTCTAAGTCAAATGCTATAAAATTCATATAATAAATCTGCCATCTATAAGTGGAAGCGGCAATGAAATGCCATAACTAACGCCTTGCGCGGCTATGCACTTGAAAAGCTTGATACGTAAGGCTTTGCGGCCGTGATGATGGGGCCGTAAAGATAGCGAAGGGCTTGTATAAATGAGCACTGAAGTCTGTGTCAACGGGGAGGATGCTTCATTTATGGACGTCTATCTAAGGTTAAACTCTGTTGTGACAGGCTTAGAATTACTCGTTGATATAAATGAAGTTAGAGATAATCCATGGAATTTTAAAAGCTTTAAGGGGCCATGGGCGTTTAACTCGTTTTGTCATGATTAAACTGTATGATCCAGTTTGTGTGGGCTTAAAGCACTTTGCCTCTTTGAGGGTCATATATTTTTGACCGTCAAGATAGAGAGTCCCTGATACTTTTTGATTATTGATGGGAAAGTCGATGCAAAACTCTAAATTTGGATTGGCCTTTAGAGTCGAGCCCATGGGGTAAATGTGGCTTTTATTTTTGGCATAAAATTGGAAACCAACAGGATCACCTACAAAATCCAAAGAAAAGTACATGGAGCCACTTGTGATACCATCAAAAACTTTTTTACTATCGTTGTGAGTGTTTCCTGTAAGCTCAGTTCTGATTAAGATATGGTTAGAGCCTAAGCTGAAAAGCTTTTTATAACTGGGAAAGCGTAAATATTTATGTTTGTAGATTCTTAATTTGGATTTTGCATCGCTGCCAAGTAAACCCACTGTTGGGCGAGTTTTATTGAGTTTGTTCCACAATTTTAAATTTGCAGTCGGGTGCTGAAATAAATTAAGAAAAGCATAGTCTGCGTTAAAAGGGTAAATCAAAAGTGATCTTATAAAATTAAGCTTTGATTTATCCCAGGCTTCCGACCAATTGGCACGAAGGTTAATGATTTCTAATGCGCTCAAATTAGCCGATACTTCATCACCCCACTCATAGCCTGGTTTTGTGGGATGATTCAAAATAATGAAGGCACTACCAGGGTTTTCTAAAAGGTCTGAAATATAAAGTTGTGCAGCTGCCGCACTCGTGATTTTACTAAAATCATGGCTGTTGTCTAATAAGATAAGTCGGGATTTGAGATATGAATACTCTCGTCCATGAAGTACTAGAAGGCCACCAGCATAAGAGGGTGGCTCAATGGGCTTCTCGTAGACCAAACTTTCTGTAAAAATAATAAAATCCAACTTAGAAAGATAGGCATCCTTAAGAATTTCTGGAACACTCCCTTGCCCGACGCCTTGATTGCTATGGACATTGATAACCCCTTTATAGTCATTAAAGAGTCTGGGCATGTCTTGTGTGATTGTGGTCTGTGTAGATGTAGGATTGAGGTCGATTTTACTGATTAAGAAGCCATAAAAAAGGTAGAAGGCAACGATGCTAATAAAGACATAAATATACTTCATTGCTTCTTGGTTTTAGTATCAGGGAATTCCAGATCAAGGGATTGACCTAATATGCCCAACACTCCTAAGTCTTTTCTATTGTAGATGATATTTACTGCACCAGCGTCACTAATGCTTAATTTAATTCGTTTTTTGGCTTGGAAGGTACGGTTCACATCGGGGCGAAGAATGATCTTTTGAACCTCTTCATCGTCAATCTGAATTTGAACCAATGTTTTTGCTGAAGGCTCAAGTGTAAGTCTTTGGGTGATCTCAGCTTCAGGTATTGTGGACTCGGCAGGCTTCACGTTGGGTGTAGTAGTAACAGCAGAAGTTGTGGTGGAAGGCGCTTTAGCAGCCGTGTTTACAGACTTATCGGTTTTGTCAGCATTAGACTTAGTTTCTATAGCAGTAGGAGTATCTGCCCCTTCAGTGTCTGTGGTGTTCTCGTTAGCAGTATGAATAGCTTGGATGTCATCGGTCTTAACAACGCTCACTTCATTCTGGTATTTTTGTGTTACAAGAAAAACACCGTAACCAGCGGCAATAAGTGCTCCAATGATAAAAAGCGGAATGAGAGTTTTTGAAACAAGTAAAAAGAAGGGGGTCCTACCTGCGGTCGTGTCGTCTTCAATTTCAGCTCGTTTGGCCGTGTTATTTGTGAAGTTGGTTTGATCATCAAATTTTTTTAAGATCACTTCTTCGTCAAGGTCTAGATATTTGCAATAGGTTTTTACAAATCCACGAGTGAAAACAGGTTTAGGTAGTTGGTCGAAATTTTCTTTTTCGATATTTTCAATTACTGCGGCGTTGATTTTAATCGCCACGGCAACTTGTTTTAAAGAGAGCCCATGTTGCTCTCGTGCTTTTCTAAGACTATAACCGAAACCTTCTGAATCCATATCAACCTACATGTTTTGTGGTTTTTGTGCCAACTTGATTTTGAGTTGATTAAAACTCTGCCATTGCTTTACCAGACCTAACTCTTTGGATAAAGGAATAAGTTGGTTGAGCGCAAGTTCTTTGTCTCCGCGCATAGAGCAGTAGTTTAATGATTTTTTAAGCAATACAAAGGCCTGCTTGTTTTTTTTCTCAGCCTTATAAACACGACCAAGATTATACAAAGCACCACAGTGATTAGCGTTGTAACTGAGGGTGGAAATAAAAGAACGTCGAGCACCAGATAGAAGCCCCTTGTTCTTCTTGCTTAACTCCATAAGTGATATGCCAAGAAGGTAGTGGCTTCTTGCAGGATCAGGGTAAGTGAGATCGTTTGCCGCAATCTTTGCCTGTTCAGCAGCTTCAGCATAAAGTTTATTTTCATAATACACGAGTGCCAAATCTAAACGCACAGCTGTGGCTTTAGGATCATAGGTCAAACTCTCTTTGAAATGGTGGATAGCTTGCCCTGTGCGCCGTCTTTCATATAAAGAGACCGCCATCTTATAGTGTGCTTGTGCATTGGAGGGGTCTAAGTTGATGGCGTTTTGTAGCTCTTGAATTGCGGCAGGATTTTTTCCTGCTTTAAGGAGATTGTCAGCAAGTTCTATATGGTAATCCGCTTTGAGCTTATTTTTCTCTGATGTTTTAGTTACAGACTGGCAGGCTGTAAGAGACACAAAAATACAAAAAATAAAAAGGGTATAGTGGTTCATATCTATATAATGCCAATCGTCGGGTTCAGTGTCTATTCTAGAGCAGAATGAGGCAGAGAAACGCAACGCATCAGTTTGTGCGTTTTAAAACAGCGATGGCTTCAAAGTGCATAGTTTGAGGAAACATATCAAAACCTTGTAAGGACATCAGTGAAAAGTGGGGGCTTAAAACTTTTAAGTCTCGAAATAAAATAGGAGGATTACAGCTGATATAAATAAGATCGTGGATCTGTGAGTGGTCTGTAAGCTGGGTCAAGAGCTGGGCTTCGCACCCTGTTCTTGGGGGATCTAAGATGACAAGAGTTTTCTGATTACCAAGCACCTTAAAGTTAAACTTTTCACAAGGCATTTGGTGCCAATGAATATTAGAAAAAGTACGAAGTTGGGCCTGGCCTTCTTGCACTAAATTTTGACTGAGTTCGACGCTGTGAACATCACGATGAGGGGAAATAGCCGCAATCAGAGAGCTAAAGTTTCCAGAACCCGCGTATAAATCTAGGGCACAGTCCCACTCTAAGGCTTTAAGAAGTTCAGACACGGCGGTCTTCAGCTTTTGATTTACGCCTTCATTGACCTGCGAAAAGACCCCTTGCAAACCTCTTTTACGTCCATAGTCCACAAGGACCTTGGGACCATCATTAAGATTAGTAGTCATATCTGTTTTGTTATCGTGTGGGATATCACTATGGAGTTCTTTATTGGTTGTTGTCCCAAAAGAAGTTGTATGTTCAGAGGGTTGGGACGTGCGAGCTTCAGCCACGTGGACATGCCCTTCTTTAAGGTCCAATTCATTAAGGGCTTTATTGAGCGCAGGTTTAGCAATATGGCAGTAATTGGTAAAGACCAGATCGTGGGTGCGGCGTTTGTAAAAGCCCCATTGGGAGTTTTTAAAGTGGGCTTCAAGACGATTGCGATACTCCCAAATCTGTTCAGAAACTTCAAACTCAAGCAATTGAGTTTGAGGTGAAACCTTATCAATATATCTTTGAAGAAGAGCCTGTTTTGCTGCGATTTGTGCCTCGTACTGAAGGTGTTGAATCTGACAACCACCACACTCTTCGTAAATAGAACACTTAGGCAAAATACGAAAAGGAGAAGGCGTGAGGATCTCGACGACTTCTCCCTGACAGAAAGTTTTTTTGTTTTGAGTGATTCTAACTTTAACAGTGTCACCTGGTGCTGTTCGAGGGACAAAGATCACTTTTCCCTCGGGCAGCTTGCCGACACCTTTGGCTCCATCAAAGGAGATTTCAAAAATATCGACAATGGCAGTAGTTTCCAAATACGGTCTACCTTAAACCCACAGTCACACGGGCGCGACTGCCTTTGATATTGGGTGAGTATCCATCCACAGTTACTGCACGCACAGATACACCATGAGGTACGTCAAATACTAAAGAGTTTCCATCTTGTACCGTTTGTTTTCTTGAACTTAAAACAATTGAGTCCACATAACCATATCGGTCTAAATATTCTACTTTCACTTTTGTGGCCACAAACTTATTACCAACAACATCAATCACGATTTGACGGTGACCAGGATATGAAATCACAGCATTACGAGGGTCATAGTTTCTAAAAATAACTGTTTGTGAGTTATGAGAAACAGGTCTTTTGTCGTAAATTTTAGTTTTACCTAGCTGTACATAACCGTGAGGGTAGTGGTGAGGGGGAGGATAAGGCATCCAACCGCCACCAGGATTTGTGTTTACAAGAGGTGCAAGAAACACAGTGATGTTTTGCAATCTGATCTGACCTTGAAAATAAAGATTAAGAGGCCAGTTTAGCAGATTCATATTTCCTACAGCATTATATAAAATGACAGAGTTCGGATAATTGTAAACAAAAGCAGAGGCAATCAGGTGATTCTGACTAGCTAGGGCCACTTGGCTTTGAATTCTAGGATTGTCAGACACGGCATTCACACGAATGCTTTGTACACCATAAAGTGCAAGGTTCGTATTGTAACCTTGTTTACTCAGTTCATACTGCACAAACTGCATCAGATCAGTGATGGGTGTAAGATTGGGGCTTGCTAAACGAGCGTTGGCGTTGATCACAACAGGCACAAGGCTTCCAAATCTTGGAATGGGTGCTCCATTGTCATAGTAGTAATTCACATTATTGGCCCATTGCACACCCACATTGTTAGGCGTGTAGGCGGGTTGAACGTTCACATCCACTGTGACATTCGTGGTTACACTTTTATCAACATACAGTTGAACGGGCTCATCTAAGGTAGGGTCGTGGTCCGCATCTGCAAAGGCATTAAACGAAAGCAATGTGGCGCACATGAGTCCAAGAAGTTTTTGTGTCATAAATCCTCCTGATTTAAAGAAAAGGTTTTAAATCCTTTAATAACTCAGCAGTCATATACGAAAGTGCCCAAAATTGTAAGTTTCTTTGTAAAAATTCCCATATCCAAGGGCATTAGAGGCAATATATTTGAGATGACGAATTCACTTTTTTACACTCCAAAGCGAGGTTTCCTTTGGGACAAATAAAAAGGCCCTTCAACATGAAGGGCCTTTAAATGTATTTTGTAGATCAAAGAGTCTAAAAATTAAAACACAACCTCTTCGTTTTTGAAGAAGATTTTAATTTCTCTTGCGGCACTTGCAGCACTATCACTACCGTGAACTGCATTTTCTCCAACGCTATCACCGTGTTTCTTTCTGATAGACCCTTCCGCAGCATCCGCAGGGTTTGTCGCACCCATGATTTCGCGGTTTCTCATGATGGCATTTTCGCCTTTAAGAACCATCAACATCACTGGTCCAGAAGTCATGAACTCAACAAGTTCGCCAAAGAAAGGGCGTTCTTTGTGTTCAGCATAAAACTCTTCGCATTGTGCACGAGGAATAGTTGTAAGTTTGGCGGCAGCGATCTGTAGACCGTTGTCTTCAAATTGTTTAATGATGTCACCGATCACATTTTTCTTGATAGCATTAGGTTTGATGATGCTAAACGTTTTTTCCATTTGTATTTCTCCTATGTTTTAAATTTATGAAACTTATTTTTTACCTTTAGTCATTGCCTCTTTCATGGCCACACCCAAGTCGCCAGGAGACCTTGCGATCACACATCCCGCGGCTTCAAGAGCGGCGAATTTGGCTTCAGCAGTACCTTGTCCACCACTGATGATGGCACCAGCGTGGCCCATGCGTTTTCCTGGAGGTGCAGAAGAGCCAGCGATGAAAGCGGCCACAGGTTTTTTAAATTCATTTTTAATATACTCTGCCGCCTCTTCTTCAGCGGTACCACCAATTTCACCGATCATAATGACACCTTCTGTGTCAGGGTCAGCATTGAACAGCTTTAGGACATCAATAAAATTAGTACCATTAACAGGATCGCCACCGATACCTACACATGTACTTTGGCCCATACCTACGGCTGACAGTTGAGCCACAGCTTCATACGTTAAAGTTCCAGATCTTGAAACCACACCGATCTTGCCTGGGTTATGAATGTAACCAGGCATAATGCCGATCTTGCATTGTTCTGGGGTGATCACGCCTGGGCAGTTAGGTCCCACAAGACGAGTGTTGCGTCCTTTGAGATATTCTTTCGCCTTCACCATATCAAGCACTGGAATACCTTCAGTGATACAGATGATAAGTTCAATACCTGCATCTGCAGCTTCCATAATGGCATCTGCGGCAAATGGAGGTGGCACATAAATCACAGAGGCATTGGCTCCAGTTGCTTTTACGGCTTCTTCTACTGTATTGAAAACGGGTAGGCCCAGATGTGTAGTGCCACCTTTTCCAGGAGTTACTCCTCCTACCATTTTTGTTCCATAAGCAAGAGCCTGTTCAGAGTGAAAAGTACCTTGTGCGCCTGTAAAACCTTGGCAAATTACTTTTGTATTTGAATCCACTAATATCGACATCGTCTATTTTCCTTTCACAGCTTCTACGATTTTGCGTGCAGCATCGTTGAGATCATCAGCAGGGATAATATTGAGCCCGCTATTTGCGAGTAGCTCTTTCCCTTTTTCTACATTGGTTCCAGCAAGTCTCACCACAAGAGGGACTGTGAGTCCTAACTGTTGAGTGGCCGCAATCACGCCCTCGGCAATGATGTCACACTTCATGATTCCACCAAAGATATTTACAAGGATGCCTTTTACGTTTTTGTCATTAAGAATAATCTTAAACGCCGCAGTCACTTTTTCTTTGTTGGCACCACCACCGACATCTAAGAAGTTTGCGGGCTCGCCGCCATTAAGTTTGATGATGTCCATAGTCGACATGGCAAGACCCGCACCGTTCACAAGACAACCAATGTTTCCGTCGAGTTTAATAAAAGCGAGATCATATTTGCTGGCTTCAATTTCGGAAGGTTCTTCTTCTGTCAGATCACGAAGCTCAAGAATCTCGGGGTGACGATAAAGTGCATTGGAATCAAAGTTCATTTTTGCATCCAATGTGATCACATCACCTTGTTTGGTTTCTACAAGAGGATTGATCTCGGCCATTGAAGCGTCTTTTTCTACAAAGGCTTGGTATAAAGACATAAAAGACTTAACAGCCTTGTTGACAACTTTATCTTGCATACCAATTTTAAATGCCAACTTACGACATTGAAATGCGGTTAATCCCGTCACAGGTTCGATGACCTCGGTGTGGATCTTTTCAGGTGTCTTAGCAGCAACCTCTTCGATGTCCATTCCACCTTCAGAGCTAGCCATAATGACAGTTTTACTGCTGTGGCGATCTACAAGAATTGCAACATAGTATTCTTTAGCAATGTCACAGCCCTTTTCGATGTAAACCTTAAGAACCTCTTTGCCCTCTGGACCCGTTTGGTGTGTCACCAAAGTTTTACCAATCATTTCTTTTGTTAAAGACTCAACTTCATCCACGGATTTTGCAAGCTTCACTCCACCTGCTTTACCACGTCCCCCAGCATGGATCTGTGCTTTAACTACCCACACTGGTCCACCTAATTTTTCGGCCGCTTTGCGAGCTTCGGCAGGTGTGGTGGCGAGCACCCCATCTAAAATGGGTGTCCCATAAGATTTTAAAACTTGTTTGGCTTGATATTCATGAATATTCATCTATTAAAACTCCAACTTTTGTAATGCATCTACTAATTCTTTAACGGCAGAAACAGAATGGTCGAGGCCTTTTCTTTCTGTTTCGTTAAGTTCAATTTCAACAACTTTTGCGAGTCCCTTACCATTAAGCTGACATAAAACACCTACGAAGAGATCTTTGACTCCATATTCGCCTGTTAAATATGCGGCACAAGGAAGAATACGGTTTTGATCTTTTAAAATGGCTTCAGCCATTTCAACGGCACTAGCAGAAGGGGCATAATATGCTGACCCTGTTTGGAGTAAGGCCACAATTTCAGCACCACCCTTACGAGTACGATCTACTAAAGCTTCGATTCTATCAGCAGGTAACATTTCTGTTAAAGGCACTCCACCCACAGCACAGTGTCTTGGCATTGGAACCATAGTGTCTCCGTGTCCACCAAGCACGAAAGCTTGAATGTCTTTTACAGATACGTTGAGTTCTTCCGCAATAAAAGATTTAAAACGTGCACTATCAAGGATTCCAGCCATACCGATGACTCGTTCTTTGGGGAAGCCGAGCACTTGTTTAGCGACAAAGGCCATAGCATCAAGTGGATTGCTCACGACAATCACAACGGCATTGGGGGAAGTCTTTTTGATGTTTTCGCACACCGTACGCATGATCTTGGCGTTAGTAGAAAGTAAATCGTCACGGCTCATACCAGGTTTTCTTGGAAGTCCAGCTGTGATGATGACCACATCAGAGTCTTTTGTGTCATTATAATCAGAAGTCCCAATCACTTTAGAATCAAAACCCTCAATCGGTGAAGCTTCAAATAAGTCTAAAGCCTTGCCCTTGGCTGATCCCTCGTTAATATCTACTAAAACAACATCCCCAAGCTCTTTGCTTGCTGCCCAATGAGCGCAAGTTGAGCCTACGAATCCTGCACCTACAACAGTAATTTTCTTTCTTTTATGCATGGAGCATCTCCTTATGGGTTGGAAACAGCCAAAACGGCCAAAAAATATATAAATTTTTGAGATCATTATTATAGTTTTTTGGGGAATACGTCACCATTTGCCCTCTATTTTATCAATATAATATAGATAAAATTGGGGGGTATGGAGAGTACATAGATGGACCTGCAATCTTGCTCATGGCTATTGGGGTGCGTTATAGGAGGTTGAGATTCTAGAGCTCAATACAAACCCTGACTTCAAGAGAGGGCAGACCTCATAACAGGGTGAGAGAGCTAAGACATTCCTAGGTAAAGAGAGAGTTTTCATGCAACTTGAAGCGTATGTCTTAAGCTTAAAAACAAAAAAGCCCCTGGTATCCCAGGGGCTCAAAGCCATTACGGCTGGACTAAAAATCAGACTACTTCTTTTTTCTAGTTGTTTTCTTAGCAGCTTTCTTAGTAGCTTTTTTCTTAGTTGTTTTCTTAGCAGCAGCTTTCTTAGTAGCTTTTTTCTTAGTCACTTTTTTCTTAGTTGTTTTCTTAGCAGCTTTCTTCTTAGTTGCTTTTCTTTTTGTTGCCATTATGACCTCCTAAAGTTGTTCTTGCCTATGACTACAATTTAATTCTGTAGTCGTTGACTCTAATCGTCAATAGAAAAATTTAACTTGAGCTTGATTTTTGCAGTAAAGCCTCCATGAACAATGATCGAAATTCCAAAATGCGATTTCAAAAATTCAAAATGTCGATGAGTAAATTCATTTATCGAAACAATTTAAAGATAACAAATGGATTTGTAATTTGTGTTGAGGTCATAATTTTGACGCTTCTTTTTAATTTTTTGTATGAGTGGAATAAAAAATCGTACAACTTTTATCTTCTGCTCCTGCTCTACATTTGCTGTTATTACTTTTGGATTCGATATTCGGAACATGCAAAGAGAAAAAAAGTTCTTGAATCCATTCCGCAATTTTTAAGTCTACTTATTATGACCATGGGTATGGGAAAGTCGTTTAGATATGCCTTTGAAAAGGTTTTAGGTGCTCAAAAAGGTGTAACAAGTGATTTTTATCATGAAATTTTTAAAAAAATATTCGTACTACGTGAACAAAAGTCCTGTTTTGACGTCCAGAATCTGGATGCTTTTTACGAAAATTTGTTTCAAATCAGCACAAAAACGTCATATCAAATCCAATCTCTCAAGAATTTTTATGATCAGTGGTTGCTTGAAGATAAAAATCACAGAAAAAAACAAGCCATCATGTTGCCAGTTTGGATTCAAATGGGAGTTTTGTGTCTATTGTATGCCCTCGTGCAGGTCTGGAATGTCATCAATGGGAGCTTCTTCATAAAAGACTTTGGTATCACAGCGGCGTGGTACGGAGTCGGAATCTATATTTTATTCCAACAACAATCTTTAGCCGATAAACGTATTTAAATTCGGCCATCATGACCAGACATTTAAAATATTGAGTGCTCTCATCCACCACTTCCTTGCACACAGATGAAGTTATGAAGACCACCACCACAACAGATATGCTTGAGATGTTGATTGCAGATCTAAAGAGAGGCAAAGCGTTAAGAGATGCTATTCAAGATGCCACTCAGGTCAGTAAAGGTCCGCTTCAAGCGGCACTTAAAGAGTGGCATAAAGAGTATTCCTCGGGCAAAGAGGTGGGGCATATCCACCAAAGATTTCATTATGTGGAGAATATAAGTCTGTTCACTTTACTAGAGTACGGTTTACAAGGTTATCCAATATCGCAAAATTTAGAGGCGTTAAGGATAGAAGTGGCCGAAAGAGTTCGGATGCGGACAGAACAAAGACTTTTGGCTTTACCTTATAAGATGATGATCCCACTTTTTATTTTCTTTTTTCCAGCACTCATGTGGTCGTTTTTGGCTCCATTTTTAAGGGAGATGCTCAATGGTTTTTAGTCGCTCTTTATCTTTATTTATGTGCGTGTGCAGTGTGGCTGTTATACCAGCAACTACAATAGCAAAAGGCGTGGATTTATCACCGTTACAGTGGTCCACGTGCGAGCAGGAGATCCTTACGGAGAGGCTTCCGCGGACTTGCTTTGTTCTTGCTGTGGGCGCACTGCGATCGGGCCATAAAAGTCTTTATCATAAGATTGAAGGTCATTGTCTGAAATATGTTTCAGGCTGGCTGCCCTTGGACCCTGCGGATCGGGTGATTTTGGAGAATTATTTCCCCAAATGCTTCTATAGAAGCCAAGTATTGGCAGAGGCGCAGACACAAAAACTGAGCATTTGGGATGAACGCAGCGATTTGGTAAGGTTTTTGTATATGGGTCATATAGATGGGAATTCAAATACAAACGAAAAAAGACTACCAAATACTCTCAAGGCTCGGTCAGGGCCTTAGTAGTGATTTATACAAGTGTATTCGTCGTGATCCAGAGTCGAATTTCCAGCAGATTGTGACACTTAAACAGTACAAGTCAGACAGTTTTAGAAAAAAATTTCACAATGAATTGGAAAATCTTTCCAGAATGAACTGTGAAGGCATACCTAAAGTCTTGGATTGGAGTTACGAATCTGACCAATTGACTATTGTTACAGAGTACGTGGATGGATGTGATCTACACCAATTTATACAGATGGTTCAAAGCCACAATATGAAGGTTTCCGAGAATCTAAAAAGATACATCGTCGAATCTATTTTTCAGAGCCTCAAAGCTCTACATGAAGCGGGCATTTGCCATGGGGACTTAAAGCCATCCAATATCCTTTTATCTGTAGAGGGCAAAGTAAAGATCATTGATATCTGTTTAGGTGATCATGGCCTTATCTATGCCACTCCTGAATTTTCTGCCCCAGAGGTTTTAGCAGGTCATAGACCTGATTTTCGTTCGGACTTATATAGCTTAGGTCTTATCGCACAGGTGCTAGAGTTTGCGGGCTGTAACGACCTTTTACAAATCAAACCAGGGCTGCGTAGATATAAAAAAATAGGACAACTAAATTTGGGTCAAGCCACCTCAGAATTAAGCGCTCATGTTTGGCAAATCAAATATGAATTTGATTCTTGTGAGCCAGATCATAAAAGTATCAAGTTAAATAGGAAGCCCATCGATCAAGTGGCGATGAGCACAGTAGAGTATCATGTGCCGATAACACAAGAAGGGTCTATGCCCAGTATGAAGACAGTATCAGAAGAGCTGTTGAAGATCTATCAGGCTGTGAAGCTCTTCAACCCTAGGTGGTTCAAGCTTGTTGGTGTGGGCGCATGCTTTCTTGTGGTGATGTCTTCCCAAATGCAACGCCCACTTCTTGGAATGACCACTGTAAGGTTTCGTTCGCTCAAAGCCTTTGAAGTGTGGGATGCTGGACGCTGGAATAGCGTTCCCTATGATTACAGAGTGTCCCTTGAAAATCCGAAGACACTTTTATTCAAGTTGCGTTCACACAATAAAGTGAGCAAAGTCAGCGTTGAGGGTAAGCCCTACAAAAGTGAAATAGTCGAGATTGACGCGCTTTAACGATAAAGTCCTTAGAAATTTAACATTGAACTCTTCTATATAATGGGTGATCTTGAATGGATGAGTGTATTTGAATCTATCATATTAGGAATCATCCAAGGCTTGACTGAGTTCTTGCCTGTTTCAAGTTCAGGTCATTTGGTGATTGCACAAAAGTTGATGAATCTGCCATCAGAAGACCTGACGGCATCGGTCTTGGCCCACTTCGGCACTCTTCTAGCCGTAGTGTTTTTCTATAAAAAAGAGTTCGCATATATTTTAAGAACACTTTTTGATCGCAAGACGAATTTTTTAGTGAATCCAAGTCTTAGATTGATAGTGCTTGTGGTGATTGCTGTGATCCCTGGTGGTTTGGTCGGGTTATTTCTCAAAGATTTTTTTGAGCAGTATTTGTTCTCTTCCACGCATTGGGTGGGGGTTTTTCTATTAGTGACTGCTGTGATTTTATGGGCTTCAAAATCTAAAACCAAAGATATGGAGTACAGAGAAAATTTTATTAAATCGTTATCCCATGAAATGACTTTTACCAAAGCATTGATCATTGGTTGTTCACAGGCTTTGGCAATATGTCCAGGGTTGAGCCGCTCGGGTACGACGATCACCACCAGTTTATTTTTGGGTGTTCAGCGCGAGCAAGCCGCGTTCTTCAGTTTCTTGATTTCAATACCATTGATTCTTGGCGCTCTGATATTAGAGTTGGGACAGGTAAAGATAGACGCATCACAAGTGCCAGCATTGTTGGGTATCTTTATCTCTGCACTGATTTTTGGTCTTATCGGTCTATTGGGTGTCACGAGAATACTTAATCGTGGGTTACTTTATATATTCTCTTTCTATCTTGTTCCCCTGGGGATACTGGTGCTGTTCTTTCTATAAAAAAACCGAACCCTTGGGTTCGGTTTTAGATTCTCATTATAAAGATTTCTATCGTTATTGTTTTACATTAAGTGCAGCAAGAGTTTCTAGAGTTAGACCGCCTGTTGCTAAGCCTTTTTGTGTTTGGAATTCTTTGACTGCAACAGCTGTTTGTCCGCCATAGTTGCCGTCAATGACACCAGGGTCAAGACCTTGAGCCTTTAAGGCTTTTTGTAAATCTGTGATTACTTTTTTAGTCATATTAGTTTGACATAAAACGGGTTTCCACTCGGTTTTGCTAGGCTCTAAAACCACTTGTTTTTTAACCTTTTCCACTTTTGCTGGAATAAGTTTTTCCTCGATCTTGGCTTCTGAAGCGATCTCACGAACTTTCATTTTTTGTTTTACTTCAGGGATCGGGATCTTGTTCACAGATGCTGGTGAAACCACAACACTCTTTTTAACGATTTGATATTCAGCAGGAATGATCTCTTCGCGAGTGGTTTCAGCAGAAACTAGAACGTTCTTTTTCACAGTTTTGTAAACAGCAGGTTCTTTAACTAAACATAAGATATCACCTGTAGCCTCGTCGACTTTAGTGATGGGACCATCGCCACGTTTCCAAACTTCACGCTCAGGAGAAACCAAAACTTTTTCAGACACAGTCTTATATTTAGCAGGAATACGAATCAGTTTTTTCTCTTCAGGTTTTATAAGAACTCTTTCCTCAACAATCTTATATTGAGCTTCAACAGGGACCATCTTTTCGGAGGCCTCTTTAATGATGACGTCTTTTTCAACCTCTTTAAAAGTAGCAGGTACAGTGATTAGTTTTTTGTATTCTTCTCTGAGAACAACAACATCTTCTTTCCATTCTGTAACTGGTGGGACAATGACTCGAGCGTAGCACTCGCCAGCTTGAGCGTTGGGTGGAAACTCGGTTCCTTTTTTCATTGCAGGCACACGCTCCACGTTCTTGTCTGCTTTGTGCGCAGCTTCTTTGGCTTCCTGTTTATCCGCATGTTCTTGTTTATGTTGTGAATGTTGCTCCTCGAATGACTTTTCAGATGAAGCACAGGCAGAAAGTGAGACAGCACCCATTATTGCTAATAAGCTCACAATATTGCGACTACGCATGTTGAGACCCCTTTATTTTGATGGTTTTTGTTAAATCACAGCATAGACATCGGAATTGGGGCTTAAAACTTAACGCCAAAACCAGTCTTAAATCGAGATGCTCCTGGACACTACAGACCTTGTCTTATGGAGCGAAATGGTTAATCTCATTGTTAAACGCTGAGAAATAAGGTGGGCGAGATGGACACAGAAAAGCAAGACAAATTGCAGGCATTTGTTGAAAGTTTTTTGGAAAATAAACTGTCTGAAAATGAAATAAAATCAGAAATGGAAAACTTGGGACTAAAGTACACAAGCGATCCTTTAGCTCGACTCAATTTACTTTTACAGCACTTACACCCTCAATTGGAAACGCAGGAGAAGACCCATGAGCAATAAATTTACAAATATCTTAGACACCATTGGCAACACACCAGTAGTCCAGTTGCAAAGATGTGTTCCCAAAAATTCAAAGCATAAATTTTGGGCCAAGTTGGAATTTTTTAACCCAGGTTTGAGTGTCAAAGATAGAATTGCGCTTGCCATTGTGGAAGGAGCAGAAAAACGTGGAGACTTAAAACCTGGTGGGACCATTGTGGAGGCCACATCAGGAAATACAGGTGTAGGTTTAGCGATGGTTGCCGCAATCAAAGGTTATAAATCTGTCTTTGTTATGCCTGAAAAGATCAGTGAGGAAAAAAGAGCCACACTGCGAGCTTATGGTGCAGAAGTGGTGATCACTCCTACAGGTCTCGAGCCTGATGATCCGAATAGCCACTATTCTGTGGCCAGAAGGATTGCCTCGGAACGACCAGGCGGATATTTTACAAATCAATATGACAATCTGGATAACAGGGACGCTCACTATAAAAAAACAGGCCCAGAGATTTGGGAACAAATGGAAGGTGAGATTGATGTCTTTATTGCAGGAGTAGGAACTGGGGGCACCGTTTCAGGAGTGGGGAAATACCTTAAAGAACAAAAGCCTGACTTAAAGGTTGTGGTTAATGATCCTATCGGTTCGATCTTGTATGATCTTTTTTATTTTAAAGAGGTCAGAGAACCTGCGCGGCCCTATTTTGTGGAAGGGATCGGGGAAGACATGGTGCCTGAATGTTTGGATTTTTCGGTGATTGATGATTTTGTAAGGGTCAATGACAAAGAGTCCTTTGAAAAATGCGTGGAGCTTGCTAGAGAGGAAGGGTTGCTTGTGGGCCCCTCTTCAGCTGCGGCTTTAGTCGGTGCGATCAAATATTCTGAGACGTTAGATAAACCTTCAAATATTTTGATCATGTTTCCAGACAATGGCAGCAAGTATTTAACAAAAGCATTTGATGCCAATTGGTTAAAAACAAAATTAGATATCAATTTGTAGTCGTAACGACCAAGGAATGAATTTATGGAAAAGAAACAAGGTTTTTCAACATTAGCAGTCCATGCAGGACAAGAACCCGATCCTACAACGGGTGCTATCATGACACCAGTTTATCTGGCTACAACTTATGTGCAAGCCTCACCAGGCGTGCATAAGGGTTACGAGTACAGCAGAACTTCAAACCCTACACGTAAGGCGTACGAAACATGTTTAGCATCACTTGAAAGTGTAAAATATGGTTTTGCCTTGGCGTCGGGTTGCTCTGCTGCTGCGATCATTATGCACATGTTAGAGAGTGGCGATCATATTTTAGCTGGTGATGACATGTACGGCGGGACCTACCGCTTATTTGATAAAGTTATGACCAAACATGGTTTAAATTTTTCTTATGTGGACTTTACAAGTTTAGAGAGCATTAAAAATGCCACCACAGACAAAACAAAACTTATTTGGTTAGAAACACCGACCAATCCCACATTAAAAATATTTGATATTGAAAAGATCGCCGAGTTTGCAAAGTCTAAAGGCATACTACTTGCTGTGGATAACACGTTTATGAGTCCTTACTTTCAAAGACCTGCCGAATTGGGTGCAGACCTTGTTGTTCACTCTGCGACAAAGTATATCGGTGGTCATAGTGATGTCTTAGGTGGCGCCATTTTAACTGACAGTGCAGATTTGGCAGAAAAATTACAATTTCTAGTCAATTCTATTGGTGCTGTAGCTTCGCCTTTTGATTCATTTATGGCGATGAGAAGTTTAAAAACCTTAGCACTTAGAATGAGAGAGCATGAAAAGAATGCCATTAAAATTGCTAATTATTTAAGCTCACATCCTATGGTAGATAAGGTGATTTACCCAGGGCTTGAGAACCATCCTCAGCATGAGTTGGCTAAAAAACAAATGAATGGTTTTGGTGGCATGATCACGTTCTTTATCAAGGGCGGAATGCCCGAAGCGCGCAAATTCTTAGAAAGAGTGAAGATTTTTGCTTTAGCTGAAAGCCTGGGGGGCGTTGAGTCATTGATCGAACACCCTGGCATTATGACCCATGCTTCGGTCCCTGCTGAACGACGCAAAGAACTTGGTATCAGTGATGCTTTGATACGCTTAAGTGTTGGCGTTGAAGACATTGATGATCTAATAAATGACCTTGATCAGGCATTTAGTTTTTGACAATTAAAAGAGAGAAGACTAATTCTTTACATTCATAAAGATGGCTCGGTAGCTCAGTCGGTAGAGCAGAGGACTGAAAATCCTTGTGTCGGCGGTTCAAATCCGTCCCGAGCCACCATCCTCCCAAAGTCCAGAAACTACCCCTAATATAAGCGTTTGTATTTAGATTTTTGTAGTGGCGTCGATACGTATGTAGAGAGGCGTTTTCGGAGGTCATTATAGATGGATACAAAAGCACTTAAAGAAGCATACGATTCCACACAACCCCAATGGTATATTTTTAGGAATTGTCATCAGTTTGGTCCACTGACCTCAAAAGAAATTTGTGATCTTTTAAAAACGAATCAAATTACAAGCGATCACCATATTTGGCATGTAGATTTCAATGATTGGGCTGCCATTAAGGATGTTGAAGTCTTTCAAAATGTAGGGTTTGGGATATCTTTTCCAAAGGGCCATACGGCCTTTATTGAAGACCATCATGTCAGTACAGAGGCTCACCAAGAAGCAGAGCATCTGCTTCAGGCTCAAGGCGGTCATCTTGAAGAAGCTGGTACCCAAAATCATGAAAGCCATGGTTTGGTAAAAGATCTTTGGGGTAAGCTTAAGGGTCTTTTGATAAAATAGGCTGAGCCTTCTTCGGGGGAGCTACGGAACTACTCAGTTATGGATTTGTCAACTCGCGCTCTCGCCGCATCTCCCGTCTTCTTCGCGGAAACTGTGGAGGGGGGGGAGTGTGCTTTGTCTTGAGTGAAAACGTAGCATTGAGACGGATATTTCTTTATATTTAGATGAGTTTTTTCACAAGATAGACGTTAGTGCAAAAAAAACTTGCAGCTCGGCAAAGAACCTACGTATAAAACACAGCAATGACCGAAGAAAAACTCTTACAACACCTTAATCAAAATCCTTTTGTTCTGGCTCCTATGGCGGCCATTACGGACTGTGCGTTTCGATCTTTTATGAAAAGCATGGGGGCAAGTATTGTTGTAACGGAATTGGTGTCAGCCACAGGTTTAAAATTTTCTTCAGAAAAGACTTTAAAACTTATGCGCTTTAATGAAGATCAAAGACCTGTTGGGATTCAGCTTTTTGGTGAGGACCTAGAACATCTGTCTCACGCTGCCAAAGTATGTGAGGACTTGGGAGCGGATTTTGTCGATCTCAACTTTGGATGTCCTGTGCCGAAAGTGGTTAAACGTGGAGCGGGTTCGGCTCTTCTCAAAGATTTAGATCAGCTGAGAAAAGTTTTACAAACAGTGAAAGGTAGCACCCGCCTTCCAGTCACGATTAAAATCAGAACAGGTTGGGATCAACAGACTCGCAATGCAGAACAGGTATGTCAGATTGCTTATGAAGAAGGGATCACGTGGGTCGCTATTCATGGGCGAACAAGGGCTCAAGGTTATAATGGCAAGGCGGATTGGGATTATATTAGATTTGTAAAATCTGAAAGCAAGGTGCCTGTGTTGGGTAATGGGGATTTAATATTCCCACCACAAATTATTGGGACTTTAAAATCCAGTCAGTGTGATGGGGTGATGATTGGCAGGGGATGTTTAAAAAATCCATGGATTTTTAAAGAGTGTATGAGTCTTTGGAACTCTCAATCTGGTAATGCAGATTTTCGAGAAGCACGGGATCACTTAAATGTCTTACATCAGCTTTATAATTCTTTAGAGAAGGACCTTGATGATGAGCGGATCATTGGGATACAACTGAAAAAGTTCTCATCGTGGTTTTCTTCAGGTTACCCAGGTTCTTCTGGATTCAGAAAAAAAATATTTGAAATCAAAAATGTAGAAGACATCTTGTCTTGCGCAAAAGATTACTTTGAAGAGATCAAAAACATGCCCCAACCAGATACAAGTTCGGAAGCTTTCTTAATGGGTGGGCACGGATAGGTTTAAAGAGAGGTCTTTTCCCAAACCTCTGCTACACGCTTGTCTTGCCCACAGCGGAAATCGGTTTCGCCCTGCTTTAAAGGTTGTAGTAATACGAACTGATTTTTCTTGGGCATTGTGATTTCGTATTCAAAAAGATTATTATCTTCTAGCGAAGCATTAAAACTTTGAACAAGACCAGGGCAATCAGGAGAGGTAAGTTCATCCAAAAAGATCACTAAAATACCTTCATCAACAATATAAAAACCATTGCCAATAGTTTTACAGGTCACATCACGTCCTAAAGGGATTAAAACACTGTCTTCGAATTTATTGTTATGAGCAAAAGTTTTAGTGGGTGGTTCGGTAAGTGAAGCGAATGGATTTTGTGGTTGATCGTCAGGAACAGCAGTTCCGTCTTCACATTGAAAACTTTTAAGAACCCAAGTCCCAATTAAAGAATCCTGAAGAGAGCTTGCGGGAGTTTCTTCATCTGCTGAATAAGGCACCAAAAAATTGTGATCTTCATCTGCTGTGGTACGAGTTTTAAGAGAGGAAGGCTCTTGGTCAGTATGAGCTACAGATGGAATTTGAGCCAGTGTAGAGTCAAAAGGTACAAAGAGAATCAGTGGAGTCAGTAAAAGTAAAAATAGATTTAACATTAAAACCCTTCGGCATCGTATCCCATGTCTCCTTCGTCCTCACCGTCATACTCATCAGGAAGCTCATTACTTCTGTCGTCTCGTTCCGAAGAACGGTCATCGTCTTCGTCATATTGGCGTGAACGGCCTCTTTGCGAGTCTGACTGAGAACTTGGAGGTTCGAAGCCCGCGTCGTCTTCAGCACCATAATCGTTAGGGTTTGTATCGGTGTCATCAAAAACCTGGTCATTTGAATTATTTTTAGGTCTAAAATTATAAGAAGGGTTCTCTTCCTCATCAGGGCTTGCGGGTGTGGCTTTAAAGTTGGAAAAGACAGGTTCGTCTGACTCTGGAGCATCAAGATCGTCGGTTTGGTCTTCTGTAAGGTCCATGCCGTTAGGGTCAAAGCCTGCATCCATAGGGTTTTGTGAATCCCAAGGAAACTGCGCTAAAGCATTTTCGTATTGAACTCTTTCGGAAGAATCAATTTGTCCACGACGTTCAAAGTTCTTCAGTAAGGACTTTATTTTTTTGATCTGCCAAGGGCTTAGCTTTCTATCAGAAAAACTTTTTGAAATGCGTTTGGGGTTGGGGAGCAAAGTGACTAAGTATAAAGACTCTAACAGTTCTAAATCAGATACGGGTTTTTTAAAATAAAACTGTGCTGCACGCTTTACGCCATAAAGGTCTGTGCCTAGTTCCACCACATTGAGATATTTTTCGAGAATAAGAGATTTAGAATATTTTTCTTCAAGTGCTTGAGCTAGAAAATACTCTTTAAACTTCCGTATCAAACTTTTCCCTTGATGGAGGTAAGCATTTTTCACAAGCTGTTGTGTTAGAGTGGAGCCCCCACGCGCGAAGTGTCGTTGTTGGATATTTTTCTTCAGACTGTTTTTAATCTCAACCCAATCCACACCCTTATGGTCAAAAAATTTATCATCCTCGCTCATAAGAATGGCTCTTACAAGTTGATCGGAAATTTGATCTAAAGAAATATAGTTGGGGTTCTTTTCACAAAGTAGGACCTTGTGAACGCTGGTTTCAAAACAGCTATCAAGAGGAGGGTAATTGTTGAGATTAGGTTTTAAGAGCCGCACAGCAGATGTCACAACTAAGAAGGAACCAACAATAAAAAATAAAAACTTTATGATAAGGTCAATTTGTGAACGACTAATTTTCATAATAAACCAAAAGTTAATGATTAAAGGATATTATCTTTGGCCCATTTTACACTAGATTGTAAGGCCTCATCTACTGGACTAGGCTTAAACTCTAACTCTTTTTTAGCTTTTGTGCAGCGGAACCAATGGTAAAGTTGAGTGACCTTTGCGGTTTCAGAATCAATAGGTTTACCACCTGTAAATTTCCCTATAAATCCCATCAGATTCATGATGCTAGAGGGAAGTTCGATTTTAGGGGGCTTAGACCCAGCAAGGGCCGCAATTTTCTCTAGAAGGTCTTTAATGTAGAGATTTTCATCGCCACAAAGGATATATCGTTCGCCTGTTTTGGCAAGCTCCACAGATTTATAAATGGTATCTACGACTTCAAAGACCCCGACAACATTCACCCCACCATGAGGATAAAAGGGGAGTTTGCCACGCATGACTTTAAGTTGTGATTTGCGACTGCCCTTAAGCATGTCCCCTGGTCCATATACTGTGGAGGGGTTAAGAGCAAAGGCATCTAAGTTTCCCGCTTGAGCTTCTGCTAAGACCAACTTTTCCGCTTTACGTTTGGTTTCAAAATAACCAAAGTTATAACTAGAAATCAGGTAAGGAGAGTTTTCGTCTAAAATTTCAAAAGGAGTTCGGCCTGCACCTACAGCCACTACGGAGCTGAGGTGCACAAAACGTTTTATGCTGGGTGTGGCCTTGGCTACAGCAAGCATGTTTTCTGTCCCAAGGACGTTGATCTTTTCCATCATGGCACGTTCAGATTTGCGGTAACCAATATGGCCCGCAAGATGAAAAACCACATCAATGTTTTCAAAAGCTGCAGGTAAAGACTTAAGGTCTGTGATGTCTCCAAAGGCCTTGTCAAAATCAAGATCATAAATCAAGGGAAAGGTGCTGGTCTTGCGACAAAGCACCCTGACATAATGGCCTTCAGAAATTAACTTTCTAACTAACCATGAACCTATAAATCCGCTAGCACCTGTGACTAAACATCTCATATAGAACTACTGACGAATGATTTCGACCTTTTCAATAATAACAGGATCACGGGGTTTGTCTCTGCCATCAGTAGAAACTTTACTGATGGCGTTAGCAATGTCTTGGCCCTCAACGACTTGGCCAAAAATAGAATATCCTTGTCCCACAGAACGACGAGCATCAAGATGAGGGGTAGAGGCTACAGTTATAAAAAACTGACTGCCGTTGGTGTTGGGCCCAGCGTTGGCCATGGAAAGAACACCTGGCTTGTCATGTTTAAGCTCGGGATGAAATTCATCGGCAAACTGATAACCAGGACCACCTGTGCCAGTACCTAAAGGACAACCACCTTGAATCATAAAATCAGGAATAACACGATGAAAAGTAAGACCATCGTAATATTTGCGTTTTGTTTTTGTGCCTGTTTTAGGGTCAGTGAACTCTTTGGTTCCTTCGGCTAGGCCCACAAAATTTTCGACGGTATTAGGGGCCATCTTGGGATAGAGTTCAGCTTTGATCTTACCTTTATTTGTATGAAAGATTGCAAACATTTTTTGATTCTCCTTGTTTTTTGCAGTTGCCTTGGCAACGGGTGTAGCCACTGGGGCTTCAGATGTGGTTTCAGAAGGTGTCTCTTCAGGTGCTTTTTCTGTGGCCTTATGTTCGTAACTTGCAAGTTCAGGTGCTGCAGGACTGTCTGTGGCGCCATCACTTGAGCACTTGTTCATACCAAAAAGAGAGCAGTTCGTTAATAAAAATAAAAAAGAAATATAAAATATAGAACGTGTCATAAGAACTCCTAGATGAAGATGAATCTTAGGTTAAAAGTTTAAACGAGATGATTTGAAATTCATAGTAAAAAAGGGTGGTGGGCTTCTATAAGCTTATGGGCTTGGCGTAAGGTTTCGTGAAGGGAGTCATAGGTTAATGGGGTGGGCAAGATGGACTCAGAGCCAGAGGGCAGATCAAAGATCATTGGAGCATTATATTCTGTCACAGCAAGGTCTGTAGTTGCTGATTTAAGGGCACAGATTTGTTCTGTAGTGCGTAATTGTCGATAAATCTGCACAAGCTGTTGGGAAGTGTCAGAGCTGAGATGTCCTGCTGTGGTCAACTCTTGGACAATATCATTAAAAGCATTGCCTTGTGGATAGTGGCCTTTATCTAGGCAGAGATGCTGAATAAAGAACTCAAGATCAATCAGCCCACCTTGGGTTTCTTTGGGAGAAATTTTATTGGCATGTAGTGGCAGAAGCCTCTTGGATCGAATGTCTAACAGTTCCTCTTTTTGCACAGATGTGAGGCCAAAGTGCTGAGAGTTAAAATTGAATTTCTGGGCATTGTTTAAGAAAGAGTTTCTAAGGTAAGACTGTTTAATCCATGCCGAAGTCCCAGGGTCTGAGATGTAGGCCCCTAGTTTGGTGCTGTTTGTGACAATAGGGCCTGCATTGCCTGAAGGTCTAAGTCGCAAATCAATATTGTAGAAAGGGCCATAAAAAGTATGGTGGCCAATATAGTGGATGACCTTTCGGACTTTTTTTAGATCTATATTTTCATCCTCGCAGACAAAAATAAAATCAAGGTCAGACTTTAAGCCCACCTCTTGTCCAGACCACTTTCCTAATCTGAGGATTTTGATTTTATCTGTGTCAGGAAAAACTTTATTCAGTATGGTCCCAATGCAACGATCTGCTGTCAAAGAGAGAGTGCTTGTGAGGGTGTCCACATTAAAGTGAATCAAAAAATCTCCAAGGGCGGTGATGTAGTTCAGTAGTCTAAAGTCGACAAGTTGGGTGAGCAGAGTTTCATCATCCGCAGATTCATTGATGATGGTCTTTTGAATCAAAAACAAGTCAAAGAGATCAGGACGAAGTAAAAGAATACGGGACAGATAGGGAGAGTACTTTAGGGACTGCAACAGATTTGTAAAGGTTTTGGGATGAGATAAAATAAGGTCTTTATACTGCGGTTTTTTTTGTAGAAACTGTTTAAGATTTTCTAGATGAGGAAATTTTTCGACGTCCATCTCCTCGTCAATAATACTGATATGTGAGACAGTTTTTTTTCTGTTCCCAATGATCTGATTCATATACCCAATTAGGATTTCAGTATTTTCTTTGCAAGCGTTATTGATATCTTGGGCAGCAATAGGAATGTGTGTGCTGACAGAGTGCTCTTGGGAGTCGGTGTAGATTTGGATTAAATTCTCAACTCGTCTTAAAAAGTCATAGTTTTTTTGCAGAATCTGAAGCTCATCGTGTTTAATGTAATTTTTATTTGCAAGATGATCTAAGAGTAAATAAGTGTTTGGTGTATGCAGATCCTCGTCACGCCCACCATAAAGCAGTTGCAGTGAGTTGAAAAACAGCTCCAAACTGCGGATACCGCCTGGGCGAAGTTTAATGTTGTTGGGGTCGTGGTTATGTTGGAGGATTTTATTTAAAAGACCCGAGAGGTCTTCTATAAGATTCATATTCACGTATTTTCTAAAGCAGAATTTTTTAATATGGCTGAGATAATCTGCATCTGTATCCGATGTTGTGTTTTTGAAAATAGACCGTGAGCGGGTGTAGATAAGTCGTTCCCAAAGTTCCGTGCTATTCCACAGATAATCAATCAATCCTTGTGGGGGAATGATAAAACGATCTTTAAGTGGTTGAGGCTTCAGATTGAGGTCTACTCTGGACAGAAATCCCCACTCTGTTTTTTGATTGATCAACTTAATGAATCTACGTGTTTTAGCAAGTAAAGGTCCATTAAGGTCATCGGCAATGAATAAAACATCAATGTCAGAACTAAGGTTTAATACCTGTGATCCGTACTTACCCAGTGCCAAAAGATCAAGAGGCTCCTGATCAAGTCCCGTGTCTTTTTGCAGAGCCATAAGTATGTCATCCATGGCTTGTGACCAATGAGAAAAAATAGTTCTGTTAGGGGCATTGTCAAAAAAACTTGCCAAAGCAGACATAATCCAAGCGTTATGGCGGACGGAATAAATAGAAGGAATATTTTTTTGTTCAAGAAGTCTTAGATAAGTTCTTGCAATGGGAGAGAACTTTGTGAATTCGTTAAGCTCGTTTGCAGAATACCCTTCAATCTTCTGAAGGGTATGGTTTGTAAAAGTCTCTTGTGTATGTCCCAAAGTGGTTATGGCCTGTTAATTTAAGAAAGGCGACCATTTAGGTTGGAAGTAGTTAAAGTTGTCGTTTGTGATGGGCACATTGATACTGCCTTCGGTATTGGTGATATAAAGTTGCTTTCTACCCGTTTTGTTACTGGAGTACACAATGAATCGACCATCAGGTGAAAAGCTTGGGGCTTCGTTTGAGGCCCAGTTCCCGTTAGGGCGTCTTTCTTGGGTAAGGCGTTTTAGGTTTGTACCGTCAGTATTCATGATAAAGATGTCAAAATGGGATTGATCCCATCCTGCAAAGGCAATTTTTTTACCGTCAGGAGAGTACGACGGTGTGGCATTGTATCGCCCAGCTCTGGTGATACGTTTGGCGGGTGTAATGGGGGAAATGCCCATAGTGTAAATCATAGGACGTCCACTGCGATCAGAAGAAAAAGCTATGGTCTTTCCGTCGGGAGCCAGTGCGGGTTCCACGTTCATGGCCCCAAATGGACCGCTAGTGATACGGTTTTCAATTTTCCCATCAAGACTGATTTGGTATATATCAGGAGTTCCAGTAGCAGAGAGAGTCATCAGCAAGCTGCGGCCACTGGGAAAAAAGACAGAGCCAGAGTTGATTCCTGTTCGTGAGGAAACAAGAACACGCTTTTTATTTCTTATGTCATACACATACAAATTAGCATTACGTGTTCCTTTCCGTGGGTCCACAGTGAATGCCGAGTAAGCGATTTGATTTCCACCAGGGGACCATGTTGGAGAAAGCGTGATAGACTTGTGTTCTGTCAGTTGGGTGATTTGCGAGCCGTCCCAATTCATGGAGTAGATTTCTTTGAAACCCTTTCCAGCACGGTCAGATCCAGCTAAAATTTTGGTTTTAAAAATAGAAGGCAAACCTGTTAGCTTTTGCATGACATCGTTTGCAAAATCGTGTCCTGCCTCTTGTGGGAACAGGGCGGTTGCGGTGTAGTCCTTTTCAAAAACAAGTTTAGATTCAGGAACGTAATAGAGATAAAGCCTTAATGTGACTTCCTTACCACTTACACTCTTTACGAGCCCCTGAATTAAAAATTCCGTATTATTGTCCTGCCATTTTTTGAAATCGAATCCCTTTCTATCAAGATTTTTTGGTAAATAAGATACTTCGCTGGGTTTCTCAAGAAAGCTGCTTGCGGGCATAAATTGGAAGTAATTAGAAAAGTTCAGATCGCTTTCGATAGTGCGTTGGATTAGGTCTCGTGACTTTTTAAAGTCAGCACTGTCTTTACTAATTTGAATGCCTGGCATGGCAATCAAACTTTTCTTCATTTGGGCTTTTCCGATATTGATGTAAATGTGCTCAGAGGGCTGAGCTTTGATGTGAGGTTGATTCTGTGCGAAAGCAGAAGAGCAGAGTAGAAGAAGACTTGCTAGCAGCAGATGGGCAGTTGATTTCATAAAAAACCTCCAATGTTCTTTAGTTAAAGGAGAGGACCACACCCTTAATAGCCACAACATTAACAAACTTGTCATCAGGTGGAGGGAAAGGCGAGGACTTCGTTATAGTTTCTAATACATATTTGTCATAAATAGAGTTGCCGCTGGATTTGATCAGTTCTTTTGCTGTTACAAGACCTGTTTCATCTATTTTGATAAGAACCTCAGCATTGAGGTCACCATCTTGTAACCAGGGCGGCAGGTCCCAGTGGTTTTTTACTGCATCCTGTAAAACTTTTTTATAGTTATTGTATTGAATTTTATTAACACCCTCGATGGCATCACCTACAGCAAGGCGGTTTCCTTTAATGGGGGCTGCGTTATTTGCTGCTTTGGGTTGGGTGGTGGTTTCGATGTTTTTAAGGGCCTCAAGTTCACGCAGACGACTTAGGGCGGCCATTTCATCAATGCTGTCATCAGGCTTTGCGGTTTCAGGTTTTTTGTTGTCGGGCTTGGCAGGATCAGATTTTTCTTGTGGTTTTTGTGCTACGACAGGTTTTGGTTTTTCCGCAGGTGTTTCTGCTTTTTTGGGTTGTTCTTTGGTGTCTTTGGGTTTTTCTAAAACTTTAGGAACAACTTTGTTGTCGCCTTTATCGGGGAGTGCCACAAGATCTACTTTAATGCTGGGAGTGTCATCTAGGTGACTTAGATCAGGAAAAAATAAAACCTTAACGCCAAAGATAAGAAATATCGACGCGTGGAACGCGAGAGACATTTTTAAATAAGGTTTTAAATCATCAGGAACAAACTTCATATTTATTTGTCTCTTGGAACGGTAACCAGTGAAATGCTAAAGATACCTGCGGATTGAACTTCGCCCATAACTTTGGCCACGGATTCGTAGGTGACTTTTTTGTCGGCTTCAATAAAGACGCGTTGATCTGCTAAGCCTGTTGTCATGCCTCGTATTTTATCAGCTAAAAGATCAACGGGGATCTCTGTGCTTCCAATAAAGACTTTACCAGACGTTTTTATCGTGATTGTCAGAGGATCGTTTTTAGTGTGAGGAGTACCAGTCCCTTTGGTTTCAGGCAGATCAATGCTCAGTCCCTGTTTCATCATGGGGGCTGTGACCATAAAAATAATTAAAAGAACTAGCATGACATCCACCAAAGGTGTGACGTTGATTTCGCTCATTGCGCGGCGAGATCCGCCGCCTCCAGAAGGTGCGCTCATTCCCATCGAAGGCTCCTTAGTTGTTGGCTAAATTCTTTTCAGCAATTGTTAGAAACTCATTGGCAAAATGATGAAGCTCCACCTCTTCTTTTCTGATTTGCCCAATGTAATGGTTGTAGGCAATAGAAGCGGGGATGGCAGCAGCAAGGCCGATAGCTGTAGCAATTAGAGCTTCAGAAATACCAGGGGCCACAACGGCTAAGCTGGCCATTTTGGTTTCACCGATTTTTTGGAAGGCACTCATAATTCCCCAAACCGTTCCGAAGAGTCCAATGAAAGGCCCAGAGCTACCTGTCGTGGCAAGGAAGTTCAACCGACTTTCCAAAGCGCTGATTTGATTTTCGGCATTCTGAGCTAAAGATCGTTGGAGCATGACAGAGGGCTGAACCATAGAGTTGGTAGAATCCATCTGTGAAATTTCTTTGAGATCTTTGTAACCATTTTCAAAGAGTTTAAAGAGAGTGGAATCTCTAAACTCATCACCATCTGCTAAGACATCTTCAAAAGAAGTCGACTTCCAGAATTTAGCCACAAACTTCTTGTTTTGTGCGCGTACTTTTTTGAAGGCCGCACGTTTAGAGAAAATGATCATCCAAGAAAAGATCGACATAAAAACTAAGATAAGCAAGGTGAGTTTAACAATAGGGCCAGCGGAAGCGATGGCATGCCAAGCTCCCATTTTGACTTCGACTTCGGCTGCGTGTGCATAATTTGAAAACAAAAGTTGGATCATCATTGAGGTCTCCTAGTTGTGAAGAAGAATTACTATATAAATGTGCCAATTTCTGAGAGAAAGCTCAAGTCATTAAGTTTCATGAACGATTCAGAACAAGGTTGCGGCATGAGGGACTTCGTGTTTATTTTTGCACAAATAGGATCAGCTTGCGACGTTGGATTTCTTTTAAGACTCTTGGATGTAAGTCGGTGGGACTTTGGTTGATGACAACGAAATCCCCTTCAAGTGGTGCTGCAGGTTCTAAAAAAAGTGAGTTTAGAAATATAAATTGTAACCACTGTGAAAGCCTGACCCCGTAAAACCAGCGAGGCTTAAGTCCACTAAAATAATTTTTGGCATTAGAATAGGGGGTTTGGATGAACACACATTCGAAGTCCTTAAGGGGCGCAAGGATCTCATCATAGTTTTGTGTGCGTGAGGTGTCGAAGTTCAGGTAGATAAAAAAGCACTGGGCATCAGGGTTGATGGTCACGCGATCGTCTTCAGATTGGAGGTGTATAAATTGCGTTAAGGGGAACTTGGGGGAGCCTAAATCAGAGTCATTTTCCATAACAAACCCTGAGTTATTTTCATTTAAATACATAATATCACTGATATTTTTCAATACAGAGCTGTCTAGCCTGGAATATACTTGATTTCGCCCATACCAGACGATAAGGACATGAAGGACAAGGGCAAAAATCAACACCCCGAGTGCAATTTGCATAAACTTAACCAGTGCTTGTGTCCAACTCATGTCGAGGTGATAGCTTGCCGAGCGGGGTTTGCCAAGATGAAGTTTTTAAGTGCTCCATGAAAATTCTTTAAAGCCGACTTTTGTTACTGAGAATGAAGGTTAAATATAGTATTTTTGAGGCAACATTTAGGGCTTATTTTGACAAATTCCCCTTTGTATTAGACACAGGTACCATAATGTCAGAAGTTAAAGATCAAAACACTTATAAATATGGGTTTGTCACGAATATCGAGAGTGATCGTGCGCCCAATGGCTTGAATGCTGAAATTGTGAAATTCATTTCAGAAAAAAAAGAAGAGCCGCAATGGTTACTGGACTTCCGTTTAAAAGCCTTAAAACAGTGGGAAAAGATGGTGGAGCCCAAGTGGGCGCATGTTCATTATCCACCGATAGATTTTCAGGCGATTTCCTATTATTCCGCCCCCAAAAAGCAGAGCGGAAATAAGCATCAGAGTCTAGATGAGCTGGACCCCGAACTGATTAAAACCTTTGAGCGCCTAGGTATCCCTGTTTCTGAGCAAAAAAGAATCAGTGGCGTGGCTATGGATGTGGTTTTTGATAGTGTTTCTGTGGGAACCATTAACCAAAACTTACTTGAAGAACATGGTGTGATCTTTTGTTCCATAAGTGAAGCCGTCAAAAAATATCCTGAACTTGTAAAGAAGTATTTGGGATCAGTGGTGCCCATTGCAGATAATTTTTATTCTGCACTCAACTCCGCTGTTTTTACGGATGGATCGTTTTGTTATATTCCAAAAGGTGTGAAATGCCCCATTGATCTTTCGACTTACTTCCGCATCAATGCCGAAGAAACGGGGCAGTTTGAAAGAACGCTTTTGATCGCGGATGAAAGCAGTTTTGTAAATTACCTTGAAGGCTGCACGGCCCCTATGCGCGACGAAAATCAACTGCACGCTGCGGTTGTGGAATTGATCGCCTTAGACGATGCAGAGATCAAGTACTCTACAGTTCAGAATTGGTACACAGGAGACAAAGAGGGACGAGGTGGAATTTATAACTTTGTCACTAAACGCGGGAAGTGTGTGGGCAAGAATTCTAAAATATCTTGGACCCAAGTGGAGTCAGGTTCAGCCATCACATGGAAGTATCCTAGTTGCATCCTGCAAGGAGAAAACTCTGAAGGTGCGTTTTATTCAGTGGCTTTGACCCACGATAAAATGCAAGCCGACACAGGAACCAAAATGGTTCACATTGGCAAGAACACCAAGAGTACAATCATATCCAAGGGAATTTCTACGGACAGTTCTGCCAACAGCTACAGAGGACTGGTTAAAATCATGCCTTCCGCTGAAGGGGCTAGAAATTACTCGCAGTGCGATTCCATGTTGGTGGGCAACTCTTGCCAAGCCAATACGTTCCCGTACCTAGAGGTTAAAAACCCCACAGCAGTGGTGGAGCACGAGGCGAGCACGTCAAAGATCAGTGAGGATCAGCTTTTTTATTTGATGTCGAGAGGGTTAGATATGGAGTCGGCCATTTCGATTCTGGTGAATGGGTTTTGTAAAGATGTTTTTAAACAGCTGCCATTAGAATTTTCTGTAGAGGCTGTGAAACTGATTGAAATGAAACTCGAAAACTCGGTGGGTTAAGGTTGCTATAAGTGATCTCGACAAGCCAGAGTGGATACGAGTGTTAAAAGAGTGAGTGGAAGAGATAAGATGTTATCAGTTAAAAATTTATGTGCACGTGTAGAAGATAAAGAAGTTCTAAAAGGCTTAAACATCAATGTCGAGCCAGGTGAAATCCATGCCATCATGGGTCCTAATGGATCAGGCAAAAGCACGTTCTCAAAAGTTCTAGCGGGCCATCCCACCTATGAGGTGACTTCGGGAGAAGTTCTTTATGACATCAACATGGATATGAAGAATCTTTTTGATCTTGCGCCTCATGAAAGGGCTTTAGAGGGAATATTTTTAGCCAATCAATATCCAACAGAAATTCCAGGCGTAAGTAATATTGATTTTTTGCGTGCTTCATTTAATGCCATCTGCAAGCATCAAGGCACTGCCGAAATGTCAGAATCAGAATTTGAATCTTATGTGATCGAAAAAGCTAAGCTTGTTGAACTTAATCCTTCATTTTTATTTAGATCGGTGAACGAAGGTTTTTCTGGTGGCGAAAAAAAACGTAATGAAATCCTACAAATGGCGGTTTTATCCCCACGCCTTTGCCTTTTAGATGAAACGGATTCGGGTTTAGATATTGATTCTCTTAAAGTGGTGGCTAAAGGGGTAAATTCCTTACGCTCACCAGATCGGTCCATGATTTTGATCACTCACTACCAAAGATTATTAGATTACATTGTCCCTGATGTGGTGCATGTGTTTAAGGATGGAAGAATTGTAAAAACAGGCGATAAGGACTTAGCCTTAGAGCTTGAACGAAAAGGGTACGACTGGGTTTAGAATGACAAAGAGCTTACACGATTTCTTGACAGAGACCTCCAATGGCCAAACACTTTGGCCCACCTCAAAAGAAGAGGCGTGGAAGTACTTTGATTTTAAGAAATTAAAATCATTTGAAAACCTTGTCGTAGAGCAAGCAGGTTCTGATGCCTTCGATGTCGAGGTCTTAGCAGACTCTCAAAAAGAAATCCTTATCAGTGACAATAGAGTCAGGATTTCTCAGGACTTACTGGATTTAGGTGTAAAAGTCAGTCGTCAAGAAGAACTAAGAATTTTAAACTCCAACTCTAAAATAGATCAGAGATTTTTAAATATAAATAAAATTTTTCCTACAATTGTACTTGGCTTTGATACGGTGGAAATACCAGAGCCCATCAAAGTAAAGTTTAATTTTAAAGACGCAAAAAGAGACGTGGTGGGCACTACGGTGAAGTATGCTGTGAAAAACTCTAATGTGTCTGTTTATGAATTATTTGAGTCAAAGGACTTTGATCCTCAGACCTTTGTTTCTGTCTTCACACAAGTTGAACAGGTGGATTCTAGGTTTAGACATTTTGTTGTTCAGCAAAGTTTGCCCGCAACACTGGCTTTGCTTTATTCTAGCGAAGCCTCGCTGGGGGCTTTGTCTACGTACAAATTGTTTTTAACTTCTTTAAATAGTCAGTTCGTAAGAAATCAAAATAATGTTCATATTTTAAAATCTGATGTGAATGCCGAAGTTCTTACTTTTGTTCTTGCGGGGGACACTGGGTTTTCAGAATCCAGAACAGAAATTGCTCACTACGAACCTAATGGGGTGAGCAGACAGCTCTTTAAGGCCATTGTAGCTGATGAGGCTAGAGCCATTTTTAATGGCAGAATTTATATTGATCCCGTAGCTCAGAAGACGGACTCTGCCCAGTCGTGTAAAGGGCTGCTTCTGGGTGAGAAGGCGCAGATGAACGCCAAACCTGAATTGGAAATCTATGCTGACGATGTGAAGGCTGCGCATGGAGCGGCCATTGGTCAAGTGTCTAGTGACGAAGTCTTTTATTTGTTATCAAGAGGAATTTCTCCAGAAAAAGCATACGAACTTTTAGCTCAAGCCTTTGCGGGTGAAGTGATTCAAGGGATATCAGACTTACAAGTGCGAAAAGACATTTCTTTGAAGATCAAAGAGGCCTGCGCTCCTGTTTTTGCAGACTTAATTCAATCGTATAAAGCTCAGGATACAGTAAAGAGGAAGAACTAAAATGGGAATGCCGTTAATCCGCGATCAATTTCCTCAGCTCTTACAACGTGTAAATGGCCAGCGTCTTGTGTATTTAGACAGTGCTGCGACTACGCTTAAGCCTCAGGTCGTGATTGAGCGTTTGACTCAGTACTACACTTCAGAAGTTTCAAACGTTCACAGAGGCGCGCATTACTTTTCAAACCAAGCCACTGAAAATTTTGAAAAAAGCCGACAGACGGTAGCGCGCTTTGTGGGCGCATCTGCTCC
Source organism: Pseudobdellovibrionaceae bacterium (assembly GCA_023954155.1). Taxonomy (NCBI): domain Bacteria; kingdom Pseudomonadati; phylum Bdellovibrionota; class Bdellovibrionia; order Bdellovibrionales; family Pseudobdellovibrionaceae; species Pseudobdellovibrionaceae bacterium. The sequence continues at coordinate 391,080 of JAMLIO010000001.1, forward strand.
CGAAGAGATTGTTTTTACGTCAGGCACTACTGATGCTCTAAATTTGTTAGCTTACGCCTTAGACTCTGTTGCTGATGTTCGCAAAGGTGAAGGACGTGATGAGATTGTCTTAACGGAGGAGGAGCATCATTCAAATATTGTTCCTTGGTACTGGTTTGCCAAAAGACATGGTTTAAAAATTAGAACTATTCCCTTTAACGAAAAGGGTGTTTTAGAGCTTGATACCCTTAAAACACTCATTACAGAAAAGACGCTGCTGGTTTCATGTGTTCACATGTCTAACACCTTAGGAACATTGAATGATGTTCAGGTGATATGTGCTAGAGCTCAAGAAGTTGGGGCGTTGAGCATTGTAGATGCGGCACAAAGTGTAAGTTTCGTAAGTCTTTCTGTGCAAGAGATCGGTTGTGATTTTTTATGCTTTTCATCCCATAAACTGTTTGGACCCGAAGGTTTGGGAGTCCTGTATGGACGTAAGGACCTTCTTAACTCCATGGGATATTATCGAGGAGGAGGGAGTATGATCTCTTCAGTGTCCTTTGATGAGATCCAATTTTTACCTGCCCCGCAAAAATTTGAGGCAGGAACGCCGTCCATTGGTGCGGTGATTGCGCTGAGGACTGCTATAGATTTTTTTAACGAAATCCCAAAAGATGAATTGCAAAGTCATGAAAGAAGTTTAGTTCATACCACCCATGAAATGTTAAGCGAAATTCCTGGTTATCAACCTCTGGGTGATGTGAGCTTTAAGCATAATATTTTAAGTTTCAACATTGACGGCTGCCATCCTGCGGATTTAGGAGCACTCATTGATGAGATGGGTGTAGCGGTACGTGTGGGCCATCACTGCACACAACCCATTATGGACAAAATGGGCGTGAGTGCTACTCTGCGCGCCTCTTTTTCGATTTATAACAACGGTCAAGATTGTCTGGCTTTTGTTGAAGCCCTTAAAAAAGCAAGAGAGATGTTATTATGAATGACCAACCCTTTATTTCACAAGACGTCAAAGTAAGACCTCAAATTACGCCTAATCCAAGAGCGATCAAATTTATTACGAATAAAACCATCAAGTCAGATGGTAAGGCCACATTTAATTTTCCTGAAGAGGCCGAGCAGCACCTTTTATTTTATGATATCTTTTTAATTGATGGTGTCAGACAGGTCTATGCCTTTCAAAATACGGTGACAGTCTCACACGACGGGACAGTACTCGTGGATGATTTTAAAAATGAAGTCACTGAGGTGCTTAAAGCCAGATTGCCTGATCACGATCCTGATTTTTTAACCCCAGAAGAAGAGAACTCTAAAAAACCCAAAGACCGCTCCCATTTATCCGCAGAAATGCAAGAGATAGAGGCCATATTGGATCGTACAGTTCGCCCTGGATTGCAGGCTGATGGGGGAGATTTGGATGTCATCGACTATCAGGATAACATTTTAAAAATATCTTACCAAGGCGCTTGTGGAACATGTCCCTCTTCATTTATGGGAACACTACAAGCGATTGAAGGCATTTTGCAAAACGAATTTAATCCTGATATTCGCGTTTATCCCGAATAACTTTGCGTGAACTTCTTTCTAGAAGTCGGTCTTTAGCTTCATCAATTTCTTTTTGAAAGAGTGAATTGTATATCGCAGTCAGATTAAAGTCGGTGCCGTCAGATTTCCCACTCACCATCAAAACCACTTTATGATTTAAAGCAGTACTGGTAACGGGCACATGGACATCCTGTAACCGACTTTCCGAAAAAGGCTCTCGTGATAAATCTTGTTCAAAGATCACTTGTGCGGGCTGATCTTCGAGAGCTAGCAGCCAAGTAATTTTGATATTTTCTAAAGACTTTTGCGTATCAAATACGGGACGCAGAACAATCTGCTGTTTATTTTCTTGTAAGGGCTTTATAGAAACCCGCACAGCAGGGGCAAGTTTTAAGGTGGTATGTTTTAGATGATTCACATATTCTACTTTTTTAGTGCACCCACTTGTAAATACAGCAGTGATTAAAAATAATAAAAGAGTCTTATCTATTCTTCGGGACATAAATACACTCCATTATTTCTGATGTTGTAATCAATTTGTCCATTGGTTCCGTTAGTGTGAATCACGTTGACGTTCATCATATAGTTTCCTGCGGGAAGATCGGCAATGTTGATGCTGTAAGTGGGGTAAGTTCCTGAGGGTATAGTGTCGTGCCCTACGATGTCGTCGTTGTCATAAAGATAAAAATTATCTCTATATAAAATGTAATTGATCTCGGCATCTATACCGCCAGAGAACTGAAAGATAATATCTGAATATAGAGCACCACCGCTGTGGTAGAAGTATAAAAAGTTATTATTAGTGACGAGATGCGAGTTGTGCCATGCGGGGTTTACGGGCGAGAGAAACGGTGGTCGCATTGTAAACCAATGAGGCGAACCCGTACAATTGATCAAACGGGCGCCAAAGGGAACTCGTTCTGGTGGAGTGGTCGTCATTGAAGGAAATCTGTCGTGAGCCTGTCGCTCATAATTGCGCAAAGGATTCCAGTTGATGCTTGGATCTGGAGCTTGGGCGTGAAGTTTGCCTTGCAGATGGTGCATTAGACTTGCAGAGACGAAGGCATGGTTATTGTGTTTAAAGCCATTGTTACCTGTCAGTGCAGACCAGAAAATATGAAAGCCATTTTTGGCACATTTATCATTGACGTTTTCAATATTAGCACTGCTACAGGCGACAGGTGAGTCGGTTTCACCAGGTGAATCATCGTAACTGTCCCATAAGACACGGGCTACAGAAAACTCTCTGAACTCACCTTCATTCTCTTGTACGGGCATATCGGTGTCTACGATCTCAATCGAAAAATCTACAACAAGCGCAGAGGCTCCAGAGATGTTTCCCCTTGAGTCCATGACTCGTGCAATGCCAGTCATAACACCTTGGAAGTACTGAGCCGCTCCTTCACTCCACGCCAAGCGTGGATCAATGATCTGGTTTCCATTATGAGCACCGCCAGGACTTGAGGCCTTTCCCATTGTGGCTTCGAGGAAGTGAAAGTATTCGTGCGCGATAATGCTTCGATCAAAGTGATCTGTGTCTGAATAATCTACGTCACCGTCAACGCCCCCAAGAAGAAAAATTCGATTTGTACCTTGGTAATAAAAAGAACTGATCGGACTTCCAGGTAAATAAGTGCCAGGGTTAAAACCCTTCTCCCAGTAAATATTGACTTTGGGTGCTGCTGTGAATGGTGTGCAGCCTGTGTAGGAACCCGTATTACATGTTCCTACTAGCTCGCGTAGCTTTTCATTGTATTTAAGTATTTGATCAAAAATATGAAAGGCTCCACCTTCAAGGGTGCCTGTAGCTTTGGCAAGTAGATTGATGACCTTGTTGTTATCTGCGGTGATAACCTTTTCCACAAAATACAGTTGGTTGCTTTCAGGGGATCTTAAGACGCTGGCTCTGACCTGAGCATCATTGAGTCCTCTAGAAAGGATTCGTACTCGATAGAGAGCACCATCTCTGGGCAGAGTCAGATTGTAATCGCCTTCTTGATCGGTCTCTCCGCATTGGACGATGTTATTTTGGCTGTCTAAAATGACAACCTCGGCATAACGAATAGGAGTTAAAATGTCATTTTCGTCTTCGTCTTTAGGTACGTGCCCTAAGCCGCGAAAGGTGGAGGTGTAAACAAGTTCGCGATATTCATATTGGGCCTTACCAGACACAGTGATATTGGGTCCACCAAAAATTAACGAGCCACTACAGTATGTAGGTTCGGGTGGTCCCTCATAAGTAGGGCTGATTCTCTCGTTGATATTTTCAACGGCCAAGTTTGCGCTTTTGAGTTTTCCGCAAGCGGTAAAACTCAGCACAAAAATGCAAGTTATAAAAAATTGGAAGACCCTATACATCACGGTAACTTATCGGCCTTTTGGGGGGGATAATTTAAGAAAACAACCTAGAGCTAAGGCCTGACTATCTGTTTCAACTTGAGACATCTTTCCTAAAAAAATAACTTCATGATATAAATTTGTAATGCTTAAGGGAAAAAACACAGATTTATGGTGCGGCGATAAGCAATTTCACGTGCAAACAGAGGACTGGGGCAGGGAGAATCCCTATATTGTCACTCGTATCTTCTGTGCTGGACGTGTGATCTATACGGTTAAGACCGACTATAACAGTTGGGTTGCAAAGAACATCCCCCAGTTGAATGAAAAACTAGAAAAAGCCCTAGGCATGCAGCACGACGATACCATTGCAGAAGTTCGCAGTGGGAAATGGCTTTAAATGAAGGTGTCTCTAAGTCATATTTATAAAACCTACCCTGGTCCCACTAAGGCCCTTGTGGATATCAATTTTGAAGTGGATGACGGCGAGAAGATTTATATCAGTGGAGCCAGTGGGGCGGGCAAAAGCACGCTCTTTAATATTCTTGCGGGTCTTACTGTACCTAGTTCTGGACGTGCTGTCTTTAATGGCACAGAGCTAAATTATGACTCCTATGCTTCTTTGGCTCAACACAGACGGCAAGTGGGAGTGATATTTCAAGATTTTAAACTTCTGAGTGACAGATCGATTTATGACAATGTGGTCTTGCCTTTTTATGCTTCTGGAAAAAAGCCTGATTCTCAAAAAGTATTTGAGGTTTTAGAACAATTAGACTTGAAAAACGTAAGTGACAAGACCGTGTCAGCGCTTTCTGGTGGGCAAAAGCAACGCGTGGCTATAGCAAGAACCATCTTGCAAGATCCTGATCTGATTGTCGCCGATGAGCCTACTGGAAATCTGGATTTCGAGATGAGCTGCCAGGTCATGGAGCTGTTCTTTCAATTTGAAAAGACCCTGATTGTGGCCACCCATGATCAACAGCTCATAAAAACTTATCCAGCCCGAACTTTCTTTATTGAAAAAGGTCATATTGCAAGATGATAGAGTTTATTTACAAAGAGTTTAAGAGAAATATCGGAGCCTTTCCTATACGTTCACTTTCTTTCATCGTATCTTTCATGTGCACCTATTTTATTCTGCTTGTGGCCGTGCTGTTTGTGCGCAATGTTTTTGAAAGTTTTGAAGTGTTATCCGAAGACTATAAAACGAGTTTGGTTTTAAGACCTGATTTTGAAGAGATAGAGATCAAGAATCTTTCACATAAAATAGCTGAGATCAGCCCTAATATTCGGGTGGACTTTGTAAGTCCAAAGCAAATTTTTGAAAACCTCAAGCAAGACAACTTACAGCTTAATCTAACGGATCAAGAGATCATTGAACTCGTACCTGCCGTGGCCGAGCTTCGGTTTAGTGATATGGGCCCGCTTCATAAGGTGCAACTCACAAAGGACATCAGCGATTGGGCTACGGGTGTAGCAGAGATTGATCAAGTGATTTCTCCTTATCCTACTGTGCAAAAACTTGTGGATATCTATCATAAGAATCGCGTGGGGATTTGGGGATTTATCACAGCACTTTACACATCTATTTTTGTACTTCTGTTTTTGCTTTTAAGTCTGTCGCTCAAAGAGCATAAAAATAAAACCAATCTGTTAAAGATTTTGGGATTTCCAAAAAACTTTATTCGTGGACCACTGATTTTAGAGGGTGTGTTTCTTTCTGCGATAGGTTTAATATTTGCGATCTCGATCCTGTTTGCAGTTTGGAATCAGTTGCAACAAGAATACAGTGAAGTCATAAATATTCCTTTTTTCTCTATGTATGAAATAGGAATACATCTGTTAGTGAATGTAAGTTTGGTTTTCTTTCTGACCACATTGATGACACAAAAAATAATACGGGAAGATTACGTTGAAAACCAGTAGCCGTATTGTCTTTCTGTTAATAGTATTTGGTTTTGTAGGTTCGTATGCTCAGGTGGATGCTTTAAAGACAACCAGAGGACAGAAGTTTAAACTGCAAAACGAAATCAAAAACCTAATCCGTAAAAGAAGTGAGTCCCAACGTAACATCCTTTATCTGGAATATGAAATTGAAGAAACCAAAGAGCGCATTAAAGAGAATCAAAAAAGAATTGAACAGATAGAGCAAAATATCAAAAAAAACTTAAAGACCTTTGTCGTTTCGCAGCTTCGTGAGACCAATAGTGATTTAAGCTTTAAGTCTAGAATCGAAGCGCAAATCTATTTTAATTGGAAAAAGCAATCAGACCAGATCACTAAGTTTAAAAATGAGATGCAACTGGCTTTAGAAGACATGAACTTGGCAAAACGTGAGTTGCAACAGTTTATCGACACCAGTAATTCTTTAACTTTTAGAATAGAAAAAGAAATTGAAGCCCTCAACGAACAGCAAGTGGCTTTAAGGTATAAAGCGATCAGTGATGGTCCAGATTCCATCTTTTACGCTATGGCAGGAAGGTTGTTCTGGCCTGTGTCGCAGGCCAAATTGGTAGGGTCACGTGGATTTTATAAAGTACGCGGGGAACGCGTCTTTGATTACAACGAGGGTATGAAATTTCTAGCAGCAACAAATTCGTCTGTGTTTCCGATCTATCGTGGTCAAGTGGAAGCCATTTTAGACATTGCAAACTTGGGCCCTTTAATTGTCGTTAAGCATACGGACAACATCAGGAGTTTTTATATTGGTGCTGTTCCTACTAAAAGTTTAATCATTGGTAGTAACGTAAGTCCTGATCAACAAATTGGTCTCGTCAAAGACACAGAATTGGAGCTAAAATTAAGATTCGATTCAGAATCTTTGGACCCTGTGCAATGGGTAAGACGGAGGAGATAAGCATGAAGTCAAAAATGGGATTGCTAATATTAGGAGTAGTGTTGGGCATGGCAGTGAACCCGTTGTTGTCTTACTCTAGCCAAAGGTATGATAACCTGCGACTATTTTCTCGCGTATTCAATCTGATTGAGGGTAACTATGTGGATACTGTGGATGAAAAGAAACTGATCATCGGCAGTGTCAGGGGTTTATTAGGCGGGCTCGACCCGTATTCGGCTTATTTAGAAAAAGAGGACTTTAAGGACTTTCAATCAGAGACTTTGGGACGTTTTGGAGGTTTGGGCATTGAGGTCACTCTTGACGAAGGCTTCTTAAAAATCATCAGCCCCATTGAAGACAGTCCTGCCGAAAAAGCAGGAATCAAATCAGGGGATAGGATCATCACTATCAATGGGGAGTTAGTAAAAGGCTTAGACATTGTTGAGGCCAGCAAAAAGCTTCGCGGTAAAATTGGTACAGAGATTAACCTCACGGTAAAAAGAGAAGGCGAACAGCAGCTTCTTAATTTTAAAATCAAACGCGCAAGTATTACGATCAAATCTGTTAAAGGTAGGATCATTGATAAAGACAAGGGCGTACATTATGTACGGGTGAGCAGTTTTCTAGAAAAAACATCCAAAGATTTTACAAACTATATCACTAAGAGCTTACAAAAAAATCCAAACAGTTCATTCATCGTAGACCTAAGAGCCAATCCTGGAGGCCTGCTTAAGCAAGCCGTAGATATGGCAGATCTTTTCATCAATGAAGGGGTCATTGTTTCAACCATTGGGCGCAATAAAGAACAAAAAAACGTGTTAAATGCCACAAAACAGAGCCAAATTCATGGTGACATCAACATGGTGATTTTGGTGGATGGAAACTCTGCCAGTGCCAGCGAAATTTTTGCGGCAGCAATGAAAGACCACAAGAAGGCCACACTTATGGGGGCAAAGACTTATGGAAAAGGTTCTGTACAGTCTGTGATTGCGCTTGAAAATGGCGATGGGGTGAAGCTCACGATTGCCCGCTACTATTCACCCAACGGCAAAACTATAGATAAAAAAGGTGTTGAGCCCGACAAGGTTCTTAAAGAACAAGACAAAAAATTTGAACTTAAAGACATCCAAAACGACCCATGGGTAGTTGAGGCCCAAAAACATCTGACAAAAGATATTAAGTCGTAGAGTATTTGCAAGTGATCAAGAGAATAAAAAAAGGCCAAGTTCAATACTTGGCCTTTTTATTTGTTGTGAGTTAAAGTTTATTCTGCTGTTTTTGCAGGTACGCTTTTTACGTTGGCTTTGGCGATAACAAAGTCAATCACCTTAGTTTCAAGCAGTCTGTATCTTAAAGAATCCAGTTTTCCTGGTTCGTTATAAAACTTGCGTACTTCTTCCACAGGCATTCCCGCACCTTGAGCAAGCTCGGCAAGTCGGTTTTCAACGTCTTTTACAGTGGGGATTAAGTTTTCTTTTTCAGCAATAGCATCAACAATGAAGGAAGACTTGATGATGTCTGAAGCATTTTGTGTAAATTCGGCGTCCCATTTTTTTAGGTAATCGGTCACACCTTGATCGTCCATGCCCTGCTGCTTAAGAGTTTGAGTTGTATTTTGTTTTAGATTTTCTTTTTGTTCTAAAACTAAAGACTCAGGAGCATCAACGGGGTTGGCTTCAACCAGTTTCTTTAAAACCTCTTCTTGAAGCTTCTGTTCAAGACGAGAACTCTCGCTGCGTTCGATATCTTTTTTAATCTGTTGTTTTAAATCTTTAACAGTCTTGATTTTTTCATCACCTAAACTTTGAGCAAATTCATCTGTCAGTTCAGGCAGTGATTTTTTTAGAATTTTATTTAAAGTCACTTTAAAATCTACTTTGGCACCAGCAATTTCAGTAGCGTGGTAATCTTCTGGGAAGGTCAAAGATACAGTCTTCTCGGATCCGATTGTCATACCAACAATGCCATCTTCAAATCCAGGGATGAAGGAGTTGCTGCCAATTTCAAGAATGAAGTTGTTCGCAGCGCCATTTGCCAGTGGACTTCCGTCACTTAAAAAACCTTCAAAGTTGATGTCAGTGAAATCACCAGATTGAACGGGACGCTCTTCTAAAAGAGGAGTTCTCTCTGCGCGTGAATTTAAGATTTGGTTGATCACATCGTCGATTCTGGATTCATCAACGGTGACTTCTTCTTTTTCGATCTCTAAGCCTTCATATTTTTTAAGATCAACCTCGGGGCGCACTTCTAATTCAGCAGTAAATGAAAAGCCCTTATCTTCTTCGATTTGATCTAGATCAATCTTTGGATAGTTGATGGGTTGAAGATTGTGGTCTTGTAATGCTGACATATAGTTGTCTTGAACTAGTTGCTCCACAACATTGCGTGTGGCCTGTTCTTTATACATGCTCTTGATTTGGCTAAGAGGTGCTTTTCCTTTTCTGAAGCCCTTTAAAGTGACTTCGCCTCTAATCTTTTCAAATTGCTTTTCGAAAGCGGCTTTCACGTTCTCTTGGTCAACAACAATTTTAAGTTTTCGCTTTAGGCCCTCAGAGGCTTCAATCGTAGACTTCATCTCAACTCCTTTTTAACATGATCCATATAAATCTATGTTATTCTGTGTATTTACATATAAAGTAAGACATATATAAAGAGACTGAAAATGCTTCAAGAAGGATTTTAATTTTATTGAGTAATATGGGAAAAATTCACTTTTTTACAGGCAAAGGCGGGGTGGGAAAGTCCACTCTAGCGCTCTCTAAGGCTTTACAGCTTGCAAGAGGCGGGCAGAAGACCCTTTTGGTGGAGTTTTCCCAGTTTAATACTATGAGTCGTCACCTGGGCCGAGGGGTGGGGTTTGTACCTGTGAAGTGGCAAGAGCACTTGGATGTGGCGTCGTGGACTGGGGAAGACTGCCTGCGGGAGTATGTGCGCCACTCGGTCAAAATTCGATTTATTTTTGACATGTTCTTTAAAGCCAAAGCCACCAATGCCTTGATCAAGGCGGCCCCCGCCTTAAAGGAAATTTCTTTTTTGGGCTACATCACCAGCCACCTACGAGGGGTGGAGCCTAGGCTGCATTATGATCATATTGTTGTTGATGCTCCTGCTACAGGGCACTTTATCAGTTGCCTGCAGGTGCCAAGAGCACTGCTTGAAATTGCCTCTGTGGGTCCTATGGGACAGCATTGTCGTGGCATCATTGAGGTGCTTAAAAATCCAGAGTGGGTCCATGTCTACACGGTATTTATGCCCGAGCCTTTGGTTCTCAATGAACAAAAAGAACTTCAGCACAAACTCCGAGAGCAGTTTCAAATTACCCCCAAAGTACTTTTAAATAGGTCGTTATACGGGAAGGGCATTCAAAAGATTGCGATCAAGACCAGTGATTTAGGGTTTGCCGAGGGGCAATTCATTGAAGTTCTAAAACAAAATTTAGAGTTAGAAACATCAATGGCGCAAAGTCACCTCTCTCAAAATTCCTTTCCTGAATCTTTTAAGTTGAATTTTGTGGATGTGGCTGAAGAGCTCTCTGAAGAGCATTTATGGGATGTGAAACATGAGCGAGATTAAAGCCCACGTCATAGTTGGCGGAGGAGGCGTGGGCAAAACCACTCTTGTGACCAACCTCTCTTTGCATTCTGCTCTTAAGGGTCAAAGGACATTGGCGATGACTTTTGATCCTTCGTTGCGACTCAAGGATCTGCTTACGGAAGAGGTGACGGATCAGACACAAAACCTAGAGGTCTTTTTAATTGATCCTGCGCAAATATTTGAGCACCTCTTAGGGCAGATCCATCCCGAAGAGGCCAGAGCTTTTAAAAACAACAGGCTCTTTGGGTATCTGCTTGAGGGCATTGTGGGTTTACAAGAATTCACCTCACTTTACTATTTGGTTGAGATGATGAAGTCACAAAAGTACGATGTGATTTATGTGGATACGCCACCTTTTCAAAATGCCTTAGAGTTCTTTTACGCCCCAGAAAAATTTAGAAAGCTCTTTGAGAGTAAGATATTGAGACTCTTTATCGAGTCTGAAAATGAAAACTTCATCACACATTTTATTAAATCTTCGAGCCGTATGGCCCTAAAGACTTTGCAAAGTTTAACGGGGCTAGAGTTTTTTAAACAACTCTTAGACTTTATACGTATTCTAGAAACTGTACGACCTACGGTACTAAACACTTTAAATGAAATAGAAAAAGGGTTTAAAACAGGCTCCGTTCTTGTGGATTATATCAGTGCCTATGGAATAGAAAATGTAATCCAAGCTGATGACTTTCTGTCTGAACTTAAAGGTATAGATTTGCAGGTCAAACGTTATTACGTCAGTAAGTTTATGGGACGGGGATTGGGACACATCCTAGAGCGACAGGGTTTGGAAATGGCTGAGCCCTTACGTCAGTTTTTGCAAAAAAAGACGGCAGAGTCTCAGATCGTTGAAAAGCACCTGCAAGATTTGTCGAACAAGCATAAGGTGAGTATAATTAGAGTTCCATACTTTAACTCAAGTATGAAACCTAAAGAGATCGCAAAGAAGTGGGATGAGCATACGGGGTAAGTACAATGAGGTTTTATACTTTGCGCAAGTATGAGATCCAAAGAAACTACGGAGAAGTGGGATGAGCACACAAGGGCTTAAATTCAGAATGGGCTTCACGACTTTATTTCGTGGATTCAAAGAGATATTCAGTGATCTTAAAATATTTCTCTACACACTCATTCCTGTTTTGATCTCAGCTGTTGTAGTTTTTGTTTTGTTTAAATATGGGTGGGAACTTAGTTCGCAGTGGGCCGAGAGGATCATCACCGACTATATTCCCAGTTATTTATTGAAGGCATCATGGGTTTCTAAGACCATCTATTGGATCATCAATGTGGTATTTAAATTTATGGTGATTCTAGTGCTGACGTACTTTAGTTTTATTTTCATCCAGTTGGTTTCTATTCCCTTTTACAGTTTGATCTGTGAGAGAATTTTATTTAAACGCGGGGTTTTTCCAGACCGTCCCTTTAGAATTTCCACTTGGATCAGAGTCACCATAAGAATGTTTGTGGTTTCGATTGTCAGGATGTGTATCTTTCTTGTGATATGGATTTTAGTTTTTATTGTGTCCCTTATTCCTGGGTTGCAGTTTATAAGTATTTTTTATTCCGCACTTATGGTGGGGATGGATAGCCTAGATTACACAGTGGAAATTTACGAGATGTCTTTAGGGCGTCGGATTGGTTTGTATATTGAAAACTTTGCTTATTTCTCTGCGGTAGGTTTGGTTTTGCTTCCCTTCTTGCTAGTGCCAGGGCTAATTTTATTGCTATTGCCAGTCACTGTGGTAGGAATGAGCGTACAATTTGCCGAAACCATGGGAAGGCAGGAATATGAAAAACTTATTGCATGAAAAGATCGTCAGTAGATACGATGCTCTATTAGATTGGTATGCAACTCAAGTCAAAGAGTGCTCGCTTCCCTTTTATACAAGTTTTGATATTCGCGATTCGGGTTACAAGATTGCGCCTGTAGATGCGAACCTTTACCCTGCAGGATTTAATAACATCTGTCAGGCTGATAAAGACAGTTCGTATGAATTGGTAGAGGCTTACATCAAACAACGTTATGGGTCGGCGGTGCAAAATATAGGTTTACTGACAGAAGAGCACACGAATAACCCTTACTATTGGGACAATGTGTACTGGATTCAGGCTTTGTTGACTGAAGCGGGTTACGCAGTGACATTGCTGTTGCCGAAGGTGATTGCTGAACCTCTGACCTTCACTTCGGCTTCAGGTTATACACTTACAGTGAACCCTTTTGATGTGAAGTCTCAAGGTGGGGTTAAAAATTATAAAGGTGAACCTCTAGATCTGATCATCAGTAACAATGATTTTTCTACCGCTTATGATAGCTGGGTTAAAGACACCAAGGTCAAGATCAACCCACCTCTTGAAATGGGTTGGCACAGTCGCAGAAAAGTGGATTTCTTTAATCATTATAATCAGCTTGCTGCACACTTTGCGGAACTCATTGATGTTCCACCTGTGCTGCTTACGATTGAAACTCAGGCCTATGACAATTTTTCGATTTCAGAAGAAGCCAGTCTTCTGGGCTTAAAGGACAAAGCCGAAAGTATGTTTGAACTTTTGGAACAAAAGTACAAAGAGCACAACATCAAACAAACTCCCTATCTTTTTATTAAGAATAGTTCTGGGACATACGGACTGGGTGTGATTGAAATCAAATCGCCCGAGGACATTTTATCTTGGAACTACAAATCACGTAAAAAAATGAAGGCCGCTAAAGGTGGTGGTGGTATTGGGGCTGTGATTTTACAAGAGGGGATTCCCACCATTGTGAAAGATGCCGAAAGCACGGCAGAGCCTGCCATCTATATGGTTGGTGATCGTTTAGCGGGTGGATTTTTAAGAGTGAATGAACGCAAGGGTCCTGATGAAAATTTAAATGCGCCAGGGGCTGTGTTTTCCCGTCTTTGTGTTTCTGACCTTGAGTTCAATCATCAAGGGCGTTTAATGGAAAACGTTTACGGATGGATTGCCCGTTTGAGCGTGCTCGCCGTTGGTCGAGAGTTTCAAAATAAAGGTATAGAACTTTGCGCAAACCGCTGAGCCTAGTGGTGTTTTTCCCCTAAATCAGGCTATGATAAGGCAGTATGCAGAAGCGCACCGCTTTAATCTTTATACTTTCAACATTCGCCTTAGTCCTTATTGGGCTTGGTGTTTGGAAGAACCCAGCTTTGATTGGAAACACCATGAACTGGAATCAGCGACAGGTCGCTGATGATGCTAAGTTTTTTATCAACCTCGCAAGGGAAAACGCCAAACTTCAGCATGCTGACAATGTGATTGTGTCACATAAATCGGGCACAGACCGTGAAGGCCGAACCTTCATCCAATTCGGAAATTTTATTGAAATGTCTAGCGGAAAAACTCTATGTGATCTGTTTGATCGCATGGGTCTAAGGTTAAGATCAGAAGGTACAGCGGTGAATGGTTATCCTGTGCGGATTGATTTTGAAATGCCTTGCCCTGGCATTGATAACAAAAACCCCGAGTTTTTATTGGAAATCCCTCTCTTTAATGAAGAGCTTTGCTCCAGTGTTCCCGATGGTGTAGTTCGACAGCTTTATAAGGATGTCTTTGTCTCTTTGGAAAACTATGACAAAGAATTCCCCGTGGATTGGGCTCTAGAAGATGTGATGTTTTATGACAGCCAAAGCCGAGGCCATAATCTGGAATACACAGGTAAAGCGATCAGCGATTTACTAAGTGCACCCATCATCCTCTCTTGTCCTATGTATTAATTACAGTTCAAACATTTAAATTGGTAATCCCTAAAGTGATGATTTAATTTCTCTGCGAGTAAAACGGTAGGGAATTCGTAATGAAAATAAACTTTAAAGCAGTTCTTTTGGGTCTATGTTTATTAGCATTTTGTGTTCAGGCAGTGGAAGCTACTGAAGGCGTAAGTCGTCGTTCATTTTTAGCCATGCTTGGCGGCGCTCTTGGGGCTGCGGCTATGGGTCCTCAAATGACTCTTCTGGCAGAAAAAGTAGTTACAACTAGAGTTAGCGATGCGGAAGCTCTGATGAGAATTCAAAGTTCTTTAGACTTCGACTTTCTTCGGCGTTCGGCTTGGGAAAGGTATTTTACTGGGAAGGTCACAGTTAATCCTAGTGCCCCACTTGGAAACGAGCTTGAGATGTTACAGCGGTATCGTGCGCAGCTTGCAGAGTTTGTGAATCACCCAGCTTTCAGTGAAGAAAGCAAAGAACTGGCGCGAATTTTATTTCGTAACACCAACGACATTTATCCCTTTGATATTTCACCGAAAGAGTATGTAGAGCGTGCAAAAAATTATTTTGAACGAGCCAGAGTTCAAACTGTTGATTTAAGATCTGAAGAGACTCTTGAGAGGATCAAAGATTCTTACGACGACTTGTACGAAAAAATTAGAGGCGAATTTGAAAATGGGGAAGCCGAAAGAGCTGTTCGGCTGTCCCTCTGTCGTCAATATTTACAATAAAAATCAACACAGATGTTTTTGCTATACATCTTTAGTCAACTACTGTTGGGCTGTTGCAAGTTCCACAAAGGTTCTTACAAGAACGCCCGTGGCCCCTTTCTTGGGTAAATACTCTCTACGATTGCCACAGTTCCATGCTGTGCCAGCAATATCAAAGTGAACATGAGGAATACCCTCAGAGACAAACTCTGCTAAGAATGCCGCCGCCGTTGCACTTCCAGCTCCTCTAAAAGAGCTGATATTGCTTAGATCAGCAAAAGTTCCTTTGATGTCTTCGGTGTGTTCATTATTAAGAGGCATTCTCCACAGAGGCTCTTCAGACGTTTCTCCTGCAGCAGTTACTGTTTTTGCTAAAGACTCATCTTTGGTGAAGAACCCTGTGTGACTGTTACCTAACGCAATCACCATAGCACCTGTAAGAGTGGCCGCATCAGCAATGAATTTAGGTTTAAGTTCTGAGGCGTAGGAAAGAGCATCTGCTAAGATCAAACGTCCTTCCGCATCGGTATTTAGAACCTCTGCTGTTTTGCCATTGCGGAAACGTAAGATGTCACCAGGTTTGTTAGCACCACCACCTAAAAGGTTTTCTGTGCTGGGGACAAGGGCAGTTACATTCACTTTGAGTTTAAGTTTTGCGATGGCTAAGATCCCAGCGATCACTGCCGTGCCTCCACACATGTCATACTTCATTTCATCCATACCTGCTGCGGGTTTAATGGAGATGCCTCCCGCATCAAAGGTCAGCCCCTTACCTACAAGGCAAATGGGTTTATCAGTGGCCTTTCCGCCTTTGTATTCCATGATAATAAAACGAGGGTCTTTGTCGCTTCCTAAAGAAACACCTAAAAGGCCACCCATCTTTTCTTTTTTAATGCGAGCCTTATCCCAAACAGTGACTTTCACACCTGTGCCTTTAGCCGCATTTTGCGCTTCTTGTGCAAGGATCTCTGGAGTCATAAGATTTCCAGGAGTATCACCCAGTCTACGTGCAAAGTTCACTTGTTCAGAAATTACAGTGGCCTTTTGGAGTGCTGCTTTCGTAGTCTTAAGGTCTTTAAGGTCTACTAGAGTAAGTTGCAGTTCTTTAGCTGCTGGAGTTTTTTTAGATTTAGTTTTGTAATCGTCAAAAGAGTATTCGGAAATCAAAAGCCCTTCGCATAAGCATTCAACCAGATAGGCTTCAGATAAATTTTTGTTTTTAAATTCAGGTAACACAATGGAAGCGGAATCTAGCTTAAGCTCTTTGAGTTTTTTCTGAATGAGTCCACCTAAACGACGGAAGTCTTCGCCAGTAACTTCGTTATTTTTCCCGTAGCCCACAAGAAGCAGATTAGAAAAGTTCTTTTGGTTTAAAGCCAGAAAGCTTACACAAGTTTTCTTTTCGCCGTAAGTATAAGCTTTAAGTTGTGATGAATCGCTGAGACTTGCAGAGAGTTTTTTGTCTGAATCAGAGAACAGAATTAAAGTTTTTGCTTGTGCTTTATCAAAGCCAGTTGCTGATAGCGTGATTTTCATTTTTCCTCCAAAAATAGAATAAAGTCTGTGTACCATACCCCCAGCCAGATTAAAAGCTTGTCAAAATCAAATTTAGTCTCATATTGAGACGAGTAGGGTCTAGCTTTTTGCTTTTACCTTATTTTTTAGGTAGGTTACGTCGATAGACTTGATGTCTATAACAGTATGAAAGGACGGTTTTAATGGCATTGATTCCTGTTGTAATTGAACAAACACCACGAGGCGAACGCAGCTACGACATTTACTCACGACTATTAAAAGACAGGATCATTATGCTTGGGTCAGTGGTTACAGACGACTTGGCAAATAGCATTATTTCTCAGTTGTTTTTCCTAGAGATGGAAAACCCAGATCAAGACATTCACATGTACATTAACTCTCCAGGAGGCAGTGTGACTGCGGGGTTGGCGATTTATGACATCATGCAGTTTGTTCGTTGTGATGTAAGAACTTATTGCCTAGGACAGGCTGCCAGTATGGGGTCTTTGCTTTTAACTGCGGGAACCAAAGGCAAAAGATATATGCTTCCAAATGCAAGGGTAATGATACACCAGCCGTTGATTTCAGGAGGGCTGTCAGGTCAAGCCAGTGATATTGAGATTCATGCTAAAGAAATGATCTATATGAAAAAACGTCTAACTGAAATTTATCAGACTCACACTGGCCGTAACTACGATGAGTTAGAAAAGGCAATGGACAGAGATAAATTTATGAACGCTGAAGAGTCAAAATCTTTTGGCATTATTGATGAAGTGGTTACTTTTAGAAAGAAGATTGATTAAAGACAGCCGCTGAGTTGGATAAAGTGTAGTGATAATTTTTTGTGTTTAATAAGTTGAATTTAGAAACAGATTGATGAGCTTAAAATTGAGGAACGTAGAGAATGAGTCAGAAAGAAAAAAGTGCATTAAGTTGTAGTTTTTGTGGAAAAAGCCAGAGAGAAGTGAAAAAACTTATCGCAGGGCCAGGTGTATACATTTGTGATGAGTGTATTGATTTGTGCAATGACATCATTGTGGAGGAGCAAGACAAAGAGGATCGCTCAAGTTCTCTTTTGAATGTGCCAAAACCTCAAGAGTTATACGATGCCATGGGCGAGTATGTTATTGGTCAAGAGCGCGCCAGAAAGACATTGGCTGTTGCGGTTCATAACCATTACAAACGAGTGAACTCTGTTTTGAGTGGTAAAAAAGAAGAAATAGAAATTGCAAAGAGTAACGTTTTGCTTATTGGTCCTACTGGGTCAGGTAAAACATTGTTAGCGCAAACCATTGCTAAAATTTTAAACGTTCCATTTGCTATGGCAGATGCCACGTCTTTAACCGAAGCGGGGTATGTGGGTGAGGACGTAGAAAATGTAATCTTAAATCTATTGCAAGCCGCAGACTATGATGTCGAGCGCGCTCAACGTGGAGTGATCTATATTGATGAGATTGATAAGATCACTCGCAAATCTGAAAACCCATCAATCACTCGCGATGTGAGTGGTGAGGGTGTACAGCAAGCCTTGCTTAAAATTCTTGAAGGCACAGTGGCCAATCTGCCCCCCAAAGGTGGGCGTAAGCATCCACAGCAAGAGTTTATCCAAGTCGACACGACGAACATCCTGTTTATTGTTGGGGGAGCGTTTGTGGGCTTAGACCGCATCATCGAAAGCAGAATGTCTAATAAAGCTTTAGGTATTGCAGCTGATATTCAATCTAAAGAAGAAAAAGAAAAGCTGCGTGATACAGTATTAAGCAAAGTTGAACCTGAAGATTTATCGCGTTTTGGGCTTATTCCAGAGTTTATTGGCCGATTGCCTTCAATTGCGACATTAGACACCCTTGACGAGGCCGCTTTAATTAACATCTTAACAGCACCTAGAAATGCTCTTTCTAAGCAGTATAAAAAATTGTTTGAGTATGAAGATATTGACCTACAATTTACAGATGCTGCACTAAGGGCTGTGGCTAAAAAGGCTATAAAACGCAAGACAGGAGCCAGAGGCCTAAGAGGTGTGCTTGAAGAAGCAATGCTCGACTTGATGTTCGAAATTCCTAGCAAGTCGAACATAAAAACTGTTATAATTGATGAAGGCGTTATCGAAAACGGTGCCGCTCCTGAGCTAGTCTATAAAACGAAGAGTTCAAAAGAAGTTGCAGCTGAAAAAGAAAATGCCAATAAAAAATCTGAAGAGGGGACAGGCAATAAATCTGCCGAAAGCGCGTAGTCACTGACCCTTTCCCCCTTTGGTAAACTACAAAAGGGGGATCTATGGCTCAAAATAAAAAAATGACTTTACCACTCTTGCCGCTGAGAGACTTAATTGTCTTTCCGCACATGATGATGCCCCTTTTTGTTGGTCGTGAAAAAAGTATCAATGCACTTGAAGATGCCATGGCAAATCAAGTGGACATTGTTCTGGCGGCACAAAAAGATGCAAAAACCAATAACCCTGGTGCTGATGACATTTTTGATATCGGTACAATGGGAACCATTATCCAGTTGTTGCGTTTACCTGATGGTACGGTGAAGGTTCTTGTAGAAGGTAAGAAACGTGTAAAGATCAATAGCTTTATTGATGACGGGGACAAGTGTTTCCGAGTGGAAGTGGAAGTCTTAGAAGAAAAGATCAACAGTGAAGTGGAAGCCCAAGCGTTGATCCGCTCTGTAAAAACCACTTTTGAAAACTACGTTAAACTTAACAAAAGAATCCCACCTGAGATTTTAATGAGAGTGGCCGCCATTGAAAGCGCTAGTGAATTAGCAGATATTATTGTGGCTCAGCTGAATTTAAAAATTGAAGACAAACAAAAACTTCTGGAGATGGATGATCCTACGAAGAGATTAGAAGAGCTTTTGGGCATGATGTCTGGAGAGATCGAAATCTTAGAGGTGGAAAAGAAGATCAGAAATCGTGTGAAGCAACAGATGGAACGCTCTCAAAAAGAGTACTATCTGAATGAACAGATGCAGGCTATCCAAAAAGAGCTAGGCGATAAAGATGATTTCCAAGCCGAGATCGAAGAGCTTTACGAAAAATCAAAAACCAAAAAGATGAGTAAAGAGGCTCGAGAAAAGATAGAAAAAGAAATTAAAAAATTAAAAATGATGTCTCCTATGAGCGCAGAAGCCGCAGTAGTGCGAAACTACATCGACTGGGTTTTGAATTTGCCATGGCAAAACTACGCCACAGAAACCTTAGACATCAATAAAGCCAAAGAAGTTTTAGACGATGATCACTGGGGACTGGAAAAAGTAAAAGAAAGAATTTTAGAGTACTTAGCGGTACAAACTCTCACCTCGGGTCAAGCGGGCCCTATCTTGTGTCTGGTGGGTCCTCCAGGGGTAGGTAAAACCTCTTTAGGTAAAAGTATTGCTGAGTCTTTGAATCGTGAGTTTGCCCGAATCTCTTTGGGTGGTGTGCGTGATGAGGCAGAAATCCGTGGTCACAGAAGAACTTATGTGGGGGCAATGCCTGGAAAGATCATTCAATCTATTAGAAAGTGTGAAACAGGTAACCCTGTGATTCTTTTAGATGAGATTGATAAGATGAGCATGGACTTCCGTGGGGATCCGTCGGCAGCTCTGTTAGAAGTTTTAGACCCAGAACAGAACGTGACCTTTCAAGATCACTATCTTGAACTGGATTATGATTTATCAAAAACTATGTTCATTGCTACGGCAAACTCTCTACATCCTATTCCGCGTCCATTGTTAGATCGTATGGAAGTGATCCAGCTTGAAGGTTATATCGAAAGAGAAAAAGTAGAGATTGCCAAAAAATATCTATTTCCAAAACAGATCGAAAGACATGGTTTGGGGGATTATGGCATAGTGGTGCAAGAGGCCGCTATCACTTACTTAGTTCGCAATTACACTCGCGAGGCAGGGGTGAGAAACCTCGAGCGTCAGGCCGCAACTTTATGTCGTAAGTTAGCTAAAGAAATTGTGAAAGAAGAGTTAGAAGAAAAACGCGCCAATAAAAAGTCTTCAACCAAAAAGGTTTCACGCAAGATCACACCTAAAAAGGTTCAAGAGCTATTAGGTGCGCCACGCTTTAAGCACGGTAAGATCGAAAAAGAAAACGAAATTGGCCTTACCAACGGACTAGCTTGGACAGAAGTGGGTGGTGATCTGTTGGTGGTTGAAGTTTCAGTTGTTCCTGGAAGAGGGAAGTTCACAATCACGGGACAACTTGGTGATGTGATGAAAGAGTCTTGTGTAGCGGCATTAAGTTACGTGCGTTCGAGAGGACCACTGTTTGAGCTAGACAAAGAGTATTACTTTAACCAAGACGTGCACATCCACGTGCCAGAGGGTGCTATTCCTAAGGATGGTCCTTCCGCAGGGATTGCGATCACAACAAGTATTGTGTCAGCGATGTTAAGAATTCCTGTGAAAAGAACGGTAGCGATGACAGGTGAGGTGACCTTACGAGGAAGAGTGCTTGCCATTGGCGGGTTAAAGGAAAAAATCCTAGCAGCTCATCGTGGTGGCATTAAGACGGTGATCATTCCAAAAGAAAACGAAAAGGATTTGAATGATATTCCTTCAGAGGTCTTAAAGGAACTTAAAGTGGTTCTTGTGGATCATGTGGATCAAGTTTTAGTGAACGCTCTTGATATTAAAAATGCCAAAGAGATCTTTAAGCAAAGAGCAGAAAGATCCTTGGGGATTAAGGCTCAATACACGGGGCATTCACTTCAAACGCACTAAACTATAAGGACGATATAGTGATGAAAAGGATTTTATTACTACTTGTGGCCCTCGGTATCGCGGGCTGTGATACCGAAGGTGAGATCATTCAAGGCAGAACCTTATCCTCTGTGGCTCCTCATTCAGGAGCTGCAGGAGGGAATTCGCCTGTGATAGGGGGAGTGTATTATGACAGCGTGGATGGGCTGACCATCTCCCACCCTGGCAACGAAGGAGATGTCCTTGTGTTGAGTGCTGATATGGAGCCCGTGTGGACCAACGCTTCCGCCGTAGGCCTTCCTTTTAGGACGACGGCAGCCCAACAGAACGGCATGACCATAAATGCCATTAAGGACCTGACCGAAAAAAATCAACGCTTAGAAAAAAAGCTATCAGAGTTAGAGGCTCGATTAGAAAAACTGCTTAAAAATCAGCAGGTTCAGATCGAAAACGAATAAGATAAGATCTGAGTGCGCCATAAAAATGACTTATGGTGTATAAAACAGCTATTTAATGGACTAATTTCAGAGAATTTAAGATAACTCTACGCTAAGAGGGTGTGTGCTGGGGACGGGTGGCATGCCTTTTTGGGGGAGGGTGAGGAATGTTCAGCCAGGTTGAAATAGCTGAAACCTTTTATGAACTGGGCTGTCTATACTGTGACAAGGGTGACCTTGAGAAGGCAGAGCCAAAGTTCAGACAAGCAGCAGATGTCTATTTAAAGTTAAATCATTTTAAAGAGTACTTAAATTGCCAAAACAAGCTCCTTCGCGTGCTTGTAGAAATGGGACGTTTTAAGGAAGTAGAAATACTTTCGAATCAAATCAAATATAATGTTGAAACATTTGAGATCGAACCATCAGCAAAATTACTTTACACACAAGCTGTTTTTGCGTTCATGTCCATGGACCTAGAAACGGCAGACAAAAAATTCGACGAGTCACTCAAGAAGGCACTCGAAGAAGACAGTAAGGAGGATGTGTGTAATGCGCTGTTTGGACAAGCTAGAGTCTACAAAGCTAAAAAACTAGACGATTTAGTAGAAAAGAAATTAAAAAATCTAGAGGTCTTTTTAGACGTGATAGAGATTTCTGATGTCAAAGCTGCTACCAAACTATTTCAAGCAGACATCGAGATAGGTAAGGGTAACTATTCTAAGGCGCTCGATTTGGCATGGGAATGTCACGATGTGCTTAAAACAAATCCCAATCAGTTTTATCGCGCAAATTTATTCACTTGCTTTGCGACCTGCTATTTTTATTTAGGTAATGTAGATCTTGCGGCTCACCATATTCAATTAGCAAAAAGCTCGATTCATCCAGAGATGCACGTGAACAGTGCAAAGATGATCGAAATTGCTGAGAGACTCATGATTGGGCAACAACCAGAGTTTGATATTATTCTAGACAAAGATAACCACTCGGTCAGAGAAAAGAGTAAAGGATTGGTTGAGTTTAACAATCAATTTATTGTTTTAGAGATGTTGAAATTATTCGTTAAGAACCCAGGTAAGTCATTTTCCAAAGAAGATTTAGCGGAGTTCGTGTGGCAACAGGAGTACGACCCTCGTGTTCATGACAATAAAATATATGTAACGATCAAACGATTACGTCAGTTGATTGAACCTGAGGTCAATCAACCGAAATATATTTTTAGAAGTCGTAAGGGTTATTACTTAGATAAAGCAACTAAGGTTTGTATCAATTAAAGTGGGGACGATTAAGATGAGATTAAGCAAATTAGTTAAAAAAGCAGTAGTATCTTTGCTGATAGTTCATGTATTTGCGACAGTAAGTTACGCTAACCTATCCTGTGTCGTAAACGGCGACTTTGTGCCATTCCCATGGTCAGATCAAACCGTCACTCAAGTGCTGGGACACCAATGGCCGCTTTTGGATACCAACAATCAGGTAGAGTCTAAGATCGCTATTCAGCAACTTGAGGTGTATTTCACAAGGCTCCCTATCTTTGTGGTCAGAGAGTATTCTTTAGACAACCGCCTGATCAGCTTGGGTACAGGCTGGCAAGATGGTGACAGTAAGGATTCGATGGCGTTTAGAATGTACAATTATAGTATGCCGAGTTCAAAAACCTATGATTTTATGACGGTAAGATTTGGTAACTGGATTCCAAAAGCTGAAGCCGTTCATCCTGAAACCACGCCTCCGTACTTGTTGCCGTTAGATGAATTTGTGTTCCCGCATTATGTTTATACTGGATTCTGTCCCGCGTTTTCTCATGCTGAAAAGCGAGAGTTATTTGGTTTAGTTATTGAGAAAGATTCTACATGGAATGCTGAAAGAAAGGACATTTACTTCTCCTTTGACCCTATTCGTAACTAGTAGGCGAGGCAGTCTAACTGCCTTGTTACAAATAAGCCCGTCTAGAGCGCATTTTTTTCTCGACAAAGCCTTTTTGATCTAATACAAACAGGCTCTACAGCAGGGAATTTAACCCTATTTTAGGAGGTTAGCTCAGTTGGTAGAGCGCCACCCTTACAAGGTGGATGTCATCGGTTCGAACCCGGTACCTCCTACCACTTCTTTTTTGTCTTATGGAAAGCTTTCACGATCTCTCAAAAATAAAAATCAGTGCAAGAAATCAAGAATGGGAACAAAAGTTTTTAGATGCCTTTGTGGCATCCGAGGTTTTGGTCACTTCTGAGGATGTCCAAGTGGGCCCCGATGGTTGGCCTTACCTGTATCTGAATACAGATTTAGAATCAGGCTCAGGAATGCGAGATAAGGCTTTAAACGTGGTTCAGTGGGCCTACCAGCATGGAGTGGGTTTGGTGATTAACCCCCAAAAAGAAAAGCCAGATTATGTCTTTAATTTTGGTATGCTGTGGAGCTATGCCCATCGCAGTGTCTTTGTTTCGCTTTTTGACGACGTTTATGATGAGAATGCGCAAGTTTATATTGCTAAAGTGACAGATGATATCATTCCTAATCATGCACAGAACATCCTCAAGGAATATATTCGTTCTGCGGGAGTGGAAAACCCTAGAGCAGCTCTGATCACTAGAAATAAAGTGAATTATGAATTGGCATTTGGGATAGAGTCTTTAAATAATCCCCCAAACCACGAGCACCAAGGCATTGCCAAGGGCTTAAGTTGGTTTATGCCCACAGATATGCCTATCGTTTTATTGTATGAAAAAAAGTTCCAAGAATTATACCCGTTTTAGTAGACATCTTAAATTTTTAAAGTTGCAAAAAAAGGGTTCTTTGTTGGCGTTGCTATAGATACCCCTTTTAGGGTGTCCATTATCTACCATTTCGAATTAGAAGTTTGGTTATATAAAAGGTTTTATTCTAGTTCGCCTGGGTAGGGCAAAAGCTCGCGTAGACACTCGCGCCAGTACTCTGGTGTGCTGTCAGAAAAGCTGATTCCGACTTCAAAAATTCCTTTTCCAAGGTGCTTGGTTCGAGAGACAGTGCCTTCAAGGTCAATAGACATTTGGGGCAAAAAGAGAGCCACTTGCTCCCCTAATAGATCATCAATACATAAGGAAGTGCGAAGCTCTTCAGATCTGATGTCGTCGCGGTGGAATACAATTAAGAAGCCACTAGAAGAGGTGTCGATAATATGGCCTCTGGTAGCAATGATTTCAGGGTTTCTGAGGTTGGTCAGTTCGCTGAAACTGACTGCATCTACAACTTTTCTTTCAGAATTGCGACGATTTGCCATGCTATTGATCCTTTTAAAATTCTGTTATCTTAGCCCTTATCGTCACCTGTACTAAAGTTTTAAAAGTAAAAATAGATTTCTTCGCTGCGTATGTACCAAATTGATACGGATGGTATTAGACTGTTGTAGTTAAATAGCTAAAAGTAGGCGGAAAATGGACGTATTTATAAACAGAACCTTGAACTTGAAAAAAATTAAATTTATTGGCCTTGATATGGACCATACTCTGATCAGATACAATTCAGAGAAGTTTGAAGGTTTGGCCTATGAAAAGATGAAAGAGAAGCTGGTCTCCCTTTACAGTTACCCTCAAGAAATTTTGGATCTCAAATTTGACTTTAAATCAGTCATTCGTGGTCTGGTGATTGATAAAAATCGTGGAAACCTACTTAAGGTTTCAAGATACGGAGCCGTCAGAGAAAGTTATCATGGTTTAAAACCAACGGCCTTTAAGGAATTAAAGAGACAGTTTGGGACGCAATTTATAGATTTGCGAGACAGTAATTACAATACGGTAGATACGACCTTTTCGATCTCTCATGCGTGTCTGTTTGCGCAACTTGTAGATTTAAAAGACAACCAATATAAAAACGAAATCCCGAGTTACCCAGAGATAGCAGAAAATCTAGATACAGTTTTAGACCTCTCACACAGAGATGGCAGCATTAAAGAAGTGGTGGTGCAAAATTTAGATGAGTATGTGATCAAAGAACCTGAAGTCGTTAAAAATATTGAAAAGTATAAAAAGCACAACAAACATTTTTTTATTGTTACAAACTCAGATTATAATTATACCAAAACTCTTTTAGACTATGCGATAAATCCGTTCATTTCAGATGGATCAAAATGGACGGACCTTTTTACATGGACGATCACTCTAGCTAATAAGCCTAGATTTTTTTATGATGCGGCCTCAATTCTTAAAATCAATTTAAAAGACGGAACAATGAGCAACTACTATGCTGGGGGACTGGAGCCAGGTGTTTATCAGGGGGGAAGTGCTAATCGTCTTTCAAACACATGGGGTGTGACAGGGGACGAGATCCTTTATATCGGGGACCATATCTACGGAGACATTTTGCGATTAAAAAAAGATTGTGAATGGCGCACGGGTCTTGTCATTGAAGAGTTAAAAGAAGAAGTTGAACTGAATAAAAAAGCAAAAGGATTCTTGGAAGAGATTCAGGGATTGATGCAAGAAAAGACCAAACTAGAAAAAGAATTGGATTCTCTTGTGTGTAAAAAAATCGAGGATAATGTCAATATTGATGAGTCTAAGGCCGCGGCTCTTAAGGACCAAATTCGACATATTGACGATAAGCTATCGCCACTATTAAACAACCAAAAAAGTTTATACAACACTTACTGGGGTGAAGTGATGCGAGTAGGAATTGAAGAGAGCCAATTTGCCAACCAAATTGAAAGATTTGCTGACATTTACATGCCGAGTTTAAATGATCTGCTTAAAGAATCTGCTCGCAGCTATTTTCGATCTAGACGCCGTCAAATGGCTCATGATGTCTTGGACACGATTGCTGTAGAGTAGTTATTTTATACTAATGACATCAATATAAATGCTGTCGGCACTTTTTTGGTAGGCAGTGAAAAGATGTGGAGCATTGGTCTTCTTAATGGCCTTGGTCAACGCTTTGGGATCATAAAATTCTTCGGGATGAATATCTGCAAGATCCATAAAATAATACACTTCAATAAATAAATTCAATGTTACCGAACTTTCATTTGCTTTTCTTGCCAAGCTTTCAGCCGCCTGTTCTGTGACTGGTGCTGTTGGGGTCTTGGTTGCTTTATCATTAGCGTGTGTTGTTGAGCTCTTGGCTATGTTCTCGGCTGCCAGCGTTGCCGAACTTTTGGTGGCAGTGGCTTGAGTTATGGGTGAGTGATTTAATTTAATGTGTAGAGTGTCGTCTGTGCGGTCTGTAGGGGTGCTGTGACTTTGAGAAGAGGCAGAGAGGGTGGCGCCTTCTAGTGCGGTGGCTGAAATCTGAGTGACTCTTTGTAGTGAATCTATAAAGGCTTTAGCATCGACATCAATTTTAGAAGCTCCGTGAATGACAATCTCGTTGTAAGTATTCTTAAGTAAAGGGTATTGGCGTTTATTGATGCTATCAATAATCTCTTCATAGTGGTCCACAGGGCTCCATCGGATCAATTTAATGGCCTGTGGGCGTGCGGTTTTAAAAATAAAAACGGCAAATAGGGTTCCGACAAGGGCGGCGAAAATAAGAATCAGGTGAAAAAAGTCGAATTTAGTTTTCTTTATTAGGGCTTTCATACTCGGGTAAGAATGCTTTTATAAGTTGCTGTAAATTATCTGCTGTGACACTAACATTCTCTACGTCGGTTTGAAAGTCTTTTGTGTGGGCATAATAGACAAAGTCTCTGAGGCCGTAAATATCAATCATACCATATCGTCGAGAGAACACATTGAGAGCCGTAAACAGAGAGAGCATACTCTGATCTCGAGGTGAAATGGCCTCATACAGGTCTTTGTTCAGGTTAGTGTAGGTTTGAGATTCAAGGTCTTCTTCAAGCAAGTTGGCTGTAAAGCACTTGCGACCATCATCAGAGGTTTTATAGAAATTTAAGCTAGGAGAGTCAGAAGGAGATTTGACCGTAGAAGAATCTATAATATTACGAAGTTCTTCTGCAAAAAAAGCATCGAGCCGTTTAAGTCCAGTTAAAATTTGCTCTAGGTGATCTTCAGACAAGGCCACATCTGCAAGCTCCATCGTGTCTATGGAAACCAGATCATCGTGTTTCAGGTGAGTCAGGGTTCGGATGAGCGAGAGGGTGTTTTGTCTTTGGATTTCAAAAAGATCAAAACCTATAAGGGTTCCAATCACGTCATAGTTTAAGGTGAACTGCTGCTTTTGGATTTCGTTAGACTTTTCACAGATCAGTACGTCTTGGGCTAGTAACTGGTAGGGATTGACCACCATGATGGTCATGGCTCCAGGACCTTCGGTTCTTCCTGCATTAGAAAAGCTGGGAGGAACAACAGGTTTATTAGACCCACCTTTACTTTTCCAGCCCCCATTTTGTTCTGTGGTGCAGGCTGCGGTTGTGGCCAACAAGAGTGTTAATGTCGTGAAAAGTACAAAGAGTTTTGCTGAATCAAGGTGGTGACGAGTGAATGTTTTCATCCTTCCAAACCTCCGCTTGGTGCTTGACCAAGACTCCCAAAAGGGATTGACTTTGTATATTATTTTTTAGAAAAAACAGCAAGATCATTATATTTTTTATAAAAACCCAAAAAGGACGCAAATCTTGAATATTTTCAAATACATAAGATACCAAGAGGTCATTGAAAAAAGTGTGAAGATGCGTAAGAAGATTGACCCCAAGTTCACATTTCGCCATCTTTCGCAAAAAACGGGCATCCAAAACACCTATTTGACCAATGTCATCAAGGGCCGATCAGAGCTAAATCCAGATCAAATGTTTCTCATTGCCAAGGAGTTGAACTTTAATACTGAAGAGCAAGAGTATATGCTCTTACTCCTAGATTACAGTCGATGCTACATCAAAGACCGTAAAGAACTCCTATTGCAGAAGATCCAAAATATTCAGGCGGAGCATCTAGATATTTCTAAGCATCTTGATGCGACCACAGAGAATCCTGAAGCCAATAATTATGCGGCAGAATATTTTTTAGATCCACTCTGCTGTATCATTCATTTGTACTTTGAAATTCCAAAGTACGCGAATAATCCAAGTCTTATTCAAGCCCAGTTGGGAATACCCAAAGAGAAGTTTGACGAGGTGATCAAGCTGTTGATTGAAATGAAAGCCTTAGAATATTCAAGAGGGCAGCTTCATTATAAAGAACACAATTACCATTTGAACAAGGAATCACATTTAAATCAGACGGCACAGATTCTTATGAAGATCAAAAGCATTGAGCAGCTAGAGAAGCTGGGGGCCAAAAAGGCCAATATTTTTAGTGCTACATTTTCTGCAAACGAAGAGATTCGAACGCTGATTAACGATGAGTTTTTAAAATTTTTAAAGAAAACAGAAAAGTTAGTCAAAGAGGCCAAATCCGAGAAAGTCTATCAGCTTAATTTTGATCTCTTCCCATGGCATATTGATTAACAAGATGTGTCCTTGACCCAAATAAGACGAGAGAATACACGATGAGTAAGACTTGATCTGAAAGGGCAGGTACTTATGGATTCTGAATACACTCTGGGGGTCAGTATTGGCCAAGGCCGAATATCTCCCCACATTCCCTATCTGATGGGATTTCTTTCCTCTCATTTCGCGAATCTTAATCGTGAGCAGTTTAAAATTTTTTTAAGTCATGCTTCGAAGTGCAAGACTTTAGAGACCTTGACAGAAGTCCTTCACGATCTAAATGAGACAAATAAAAATCTATCTATTAAAAATATTATTTTTTATTTGTCAGTGCAGGACAGAGAAATTCTTAATGTCTACCATCCACTCAAAGACGTGCTCTCGTCTGTGTCAGATTGTCGCATTTCGTATGTGCATTTTTCTGGATCATTTTATCATCCAGAGATCGTTGGAATCCATCCTTTGATGACTTTTACAAAAGAGATAAAATATCCTCAGCATATTTATGAAGATTTACCTTTAAAGTGTGATCATCAAGATTGGGTCAGATCCCATTCTAGTCGGTTGGAGTACATCCCCCCTGAGGATAAACCCTTATACCATGCTTTGTGTGTGATGCTGGGGAACTTCCCTCAACTTCTAATTGATTTGATTTCCAAAAAAATGCCAGAGAAATTTGACATTCAGGATTTTAAGTATCTGATCAGTTATTCCATACAAAATGTTCTTGAAATGGGCTCTAAGGGTTTAACGGGTCCACACATCAGAAAAGATATAGAAACCATAACAAAAAATTTAAAATCTTTAGAAGGAACAGAACTGAAAAGTGTTTATACTGAAATGTCAGAAATGTTTCTTAAGGAGGCGTCCCATGCTTAGTCCTCAAAAGTGGATTGAGAGTAAACAAAAGAAGAACAAGATCACGATGGTGACCTGTTATGACTATTCATTTGCCAAGATTTTAAATCAGACAGATGTGGATGCGTTACTGATTGGGGACAGTTCAGAGATGGTGATCTATGGACAAGCCCATACGTTAGGCTCTGATGCAAATAAGCTTGCAACCCTCACGTCTGCGGTTCGTTTGGGAGCACCAGATAAGTTTATTGTGACGGATGTGCCCTTTGGACTTATGCAGGCAGAAGATGGAGAGTTCTTTCGTGCCATTAAGGCGTTTATGCAAAGTGGAGCGAATGCGATTAAAATTGAAGGTGTAAGTACCTATGAAGAGAGGTTTGCCAAATTGAACGCAATGGGTGTGCCCGTGATGGGGCACTTGGGTTTAACGCCTCAACATATTCAACAGTTTGGGGGTTTTAAGGTTCAAGGTAAAACTGAAGAGTCGCGTAAAAAAATTGTGGAGCAAGCTATAAAGTTAGAGCGTATAGGAGCTTTTGCGATGGTCCTTGAATGTGTACCTAGCGAGTTGGCACGAGTGATCTCTGCCGAAGTTGCGATTCCGACTATTGGAATCGGTGCAGGTAAAGATGTAGATGGTCAGGTTCTTGTGTTGCAAGACTTACTTGGATTCAATCCAGATTTTAAACCTAAATTTGTACGCCACTATCTGAACGGTTTTCAAATAGTCAGCGAGGCGATCAACTCTTATGTGAATGACGTGAAAGAGGTAAATTTTCCCAGTGAGGTCGAGTCCTATGAGTTGTAGAATCATAAGTACAGCTTCAGAGATGAAGCTTCTTACTCAAGGTCACAAGAGCGTAGACATTGGATTTATCCCTACCATGGGAGCCTTGCATGAAGGGCATCTGACTTTGATTAAGCAAGCCCAAAAAAAGGATTCTGTGATTGTGGTCTCGATTTTTGTGAATCCCACACAGTTCAATAACCCCAAAGACTTTGCAGCCTATCCTCATCGTGTTGCAGAAGATATCAAAAAGTTAGAACTTTTGGGTGTGGATTATGTGTTCTTGCCGAGTGCAGAAGAGATTTATCCCCATGGCTATCAATACAAGGTGCATGAAGACACGGACTCTAAAGGATTGTGTGGGGACACTCGGCCAGGACATTTTGATGGTGTGCTTACGGTGTTAATTAAACTCTTTCATATCGTACAACCCACCAGAGTTTATATGGGTTTAAAAGATTATCAGCAGTGGAGGCTTGTCAAAGGCATGGTCAAAGATCTTTTTATGGACATAGATGTTGTGGGTGTACCGACGGTCAGGACCAAAGAGGGTTTGGCGTTGAGTTCTAGAAATTTAAATTTAAATGCAGAGCAATTAGCCATAGCCACTCAGTTTGCGCAAATATTAAATCAACCGCAAAAAAATCTTGAAAGTATCAAGAAGGAACTTGAGGCCTTAAATATTAAAATTGATTACCTTGAAGAACGCTGGGGCAGAAGGTTTGCCGCTGTTTTTGTAGGTGATGTACGTTTGATAGATAATGTCAGTCTGAACGAAGATCGTACAGAGAGTAGAGATGGGAGGCTTCATGTCGAAAGTGCTCTTTAAAATTTCAGGTTCGATTGCCGCATACAAGGCGTGCTCTGTGATTTCTGCATTAGTGCAACAGGGGCATGAAGTTCAAGTTGTAGCCACAAAAGATGTATTTCATTTTGTGGGAGAGTCCACTTTTGAGGGGCTCACGGGGCGTTCTGTGCTTTCAGATATACACCATCAAGGTGATGTGATGGCGCACATTCATCTGAATACGTGGGCAGATATTTCGATACTCTGTCCTGCATCGGCAAACACCATGGCAAAAATTGCTAACGGACTTGCCGACAACCTTGTGACCACGTTGGCTCTGGCTAGAGTTCCCGAAACGCCGTATCTGCTTTTCCCTGCGATGAATCCTAAGATGTGGTCGGCACCCGCAACGCAAGATAATGTTAAACGCTTACAGAACTATGGGTTTCAGATTCATAATGGTGAAGCGGGAAGAATGGCCTGTGGTGATGTTGGTGAAGGACGGTTGTTAGAACCCGATCAAATTCTTCAACTGCTTAAGCCGTGGTTGCAAGAAGATCGCAAAACAACGAAGCGCTCTCGAGTTCTGGTCACGGCAGGTGGAACTTCTGAAAAAATAGATGCGGTGAGGGTGTTTACCAACACTAGCTCTGGGCGCACAGGCGCGCAGATTGCAAAAAAGTTGTCTGACGCCTTTGATGTGACTTTTGTAGGATCGGCTTCGGCCATTAAGGCACTCGAAGCACTTCGACCTGCTTGTGGACCTGCGATCGCGGTTTTACAATACGAATCTTTTGCGGATTTGCAATTGTGTTTGAAAACAGAACTTGGGACCCACTCCTACGAGGCGGTGGTTCATGCTGCAGCGGTAAGTGATTTTAAACCTGTAGCCATTACGCAAGAAGGAGAAAGGTACCCTTTGCCTTTGGCAGAAAAACTTAAAACAAGTCCAAGCTTGGAAGTGGTGTTTGAACAGAATCCTAAGTTGATTCAAAACTTAAAAGACTGGTCTCTAAATCCTAGAGTGACGGTCTTTGGCTTTAAGCTCTTACAAGACAAAACACCTGAGCACGTTGCAGAGAATGTGGAGAAGATTCTTAAGAGTAGTGATTACGTTGTATTGAATTTCATAGATGAAGTGAGCGAGAACCAACATCAGTACAG
Source organism: Pseudobdellovibrionaceae bacterium (assembly GCA_023954155.1). Taxonomy (NCBI): domain Bacteria; kingdom Pseudomonadati; phylum Bdellovibrionota; class Bdellovibrionia; order Bdellovibrionales; family Pseudobdellovibrionaceae; species Pseudobdellovibrionaceae bacterium. The sequence continues at coordinate 423,412 of JAMLIO010000001.1, forward strand.
CCTTTATAAATCTATGCAGAAAGGTTTGGTAGCGCATGGATCGACAAATATTGAGCTTGCGGATCATATTTTAGATCTTCTGCGAGGGTCAGGTGAAACTCATTTTTTAGATGATGTGAATATCAATGCCAAGGAGCTATAATATGATGTTGTGTTTAGATGTGGGGAACACCCAGATTTATGGTGGAGTTTATAATCAAGAGGGTGAAATCAAACATCGTTTTCGAATGACGACGTCCGCAGTGAAAACCTCTGACGAGATTGGCATTTTTTTAAAAGCTGTTTTGGAACAAAATGGTGTAGAGGACATTTCTCAAATCAAACGCGTGGGTGTGTGCTCAGTTGTTCCACAACAAGACCATTCAATGAAAAACGCCATTTTAAAGTACTTCAAGGTGCAGCCTTTTTTCTTAGAGGCAGGTGTAAAGACAGGTATTAAATTAAAATCTCCAAATCCAAAAGAGGTGGGCGCTGATCGCATTGCCAGTGCCATTGCTGGAAGCCATAACTTTGAAAATAAAAATCTGGTCATTGTAGATTTTGGAACAGCAATCACTGTAGATGTGATCAACTCAGATAAAGACTATCTGGGAGGTGTAATACTTGCGGGTGTAAGATTGAGTGTAGAAGCTTTGGGCTTAAAAACGGCGAAGCTGCCCATTGTGCAAGTTCAAAAACCTGAACGCACAGTAGGACGAACCACAGTAGAGTGCATCCAATCAGGAATTTTTTATGGAACTGTAGGATCAATCAAAGAGATTGTAAGTCGAATTAAAACTGAAGCCTTTGCGGGACAAGACAGTATGGTGATTGCAACGGGCGGTTTTGCGGGTTTATTTAAAGACGAAAAGTTATTCGACCTTGAGGCGCCAGATTTAGTCTTAGATGGTTTAAGAATCTGCTACCTTAAAAATCTTTAGGACCTCATAGATCTATTGGTGTCCAAGATCTTTTAGCTTGGCCCCCCGTGGACCAATCAATATCTTTTCGGCCTGACTCTTCCTGTGGTCCCATCAAAAGAAATTAAAGGCGAGAAACGCTCACTTGCCTTTAAGGTCAAATAAATATTGTATATTTGTTATTTAAAATAAATTTTGGAACCAGAAAGTCCAACGTGAGAGTTCAAAGGACGTCCCACAATATCTTGAATCCACTTGTGGGTGTGAACTAGGAGTTCAAGATTAAGGCCTGTTTTGTGCCCCATGCCCTCTAACATATAAACAAGATCTTCGGTGGCAAGATTGCCAAGCGCCCCAGGTGCGTAAGGGCATCCTCCAAGCCCGCCCAGGCTGGAGTCAAAAATATGAATGCCGTGCTCGAGGCTTTTTAAAACATTGGCGAGTGCGGTTCCTCGAGTGTCATGGAAGTGCATAGCAATTTTAGTAAAAGGGACATCTGCTTTTTTAAGTGCTTTAAGTAAAGCGTCGACCTGTTTGGGCGTAGCCACACCAATGGTATCGCCAAGAGAAACCTCATAGCAGCCAATATTCAGTAGTTTTTTTGTAAGCTTGACCACAGTTTTAGTGGGAATAACGCCTTCAAAAGGGCAAGCAAATACTGTGCTTAAGTAACCGCGCACTTTGATCTTTTTACTCTTGGCGACTTTCATCACCTGTTCAAAACGCACAAAACTTTCTTCAATACTGCAATTGATATTACGCTTGGAAAAACTCTCAGAAGCCGCTGCAAAAATGGCCACGTCTTTGACATCATACTTAAGAGCTTGTTCTAAGCCAATAAGGTTAGGGACAAGTGCAGAGTAAACGATTTTATTTTTGGTTTGAGAAAGACTTTGGGCCACTTGATCGCTGCCAGACATTTGTGGAACCCATTTCGGAGAGACAAAAGCCCCAAACTCAATGAACTTTAACCCAGTCTGCGAAAGTTTGTTTACAAACTCAATCTTTTCTTGGGGCGAGAGGATTCGTTTTTCGTTTTGTAGTCCGTCTCGTGGTCCCACTTCAACTATTTTTATTGCTCTTTTCATCACTTTATTCCATTTCTAAAATTAGATCGTCAGCCTGTAAGATGTCGCCTTGTTTAAAGTGTACAGCAGTGATTTTTCCAGAGGCCGCCGCTTTAATCGAGTGTTCCATTTTCATGGCTTCTAAAACCACAAGAGTGTCTCCTTCTTTAATCTTATCACCGACTTGGCATAACACCTTAAATAAGGTTCCAGGCATAGGGGAGTGAATTTTACCGCTTTGAGCTCCACCAGCTTGGGACGTTTTTGTTCTTAATGAAAAACTATAAGTATCAGATCCATAGGACCACCACATTTTGTCTTCTACACGCATAGAGTTCACATTTTGAAGATTGAGTCTTACAAGCGGTGTCCCTTGATAAAGCGCAGACTCTTTCCATTGGTTGGTCCAAGGGGAGTTGGGTATAAGTGTCGCCCCCGACGTCGCACTGATGTTTTTTTGTGAAGACCACATTGATGAGGAATTGTGCGCAGAAGTAGAGGGTGTCTTTTGTGAAGTGGTCGTGTGAGTGAAGTAAGAGTCTATGGGATAAAAAATATCCAAAGTTTTAGTGAGATGATCTGCCACCACTTTTTGTGTTTCAGCGTCTAAGCTCGGTGTGAGGCCCAGATTGAAGTTGTTTTCAAAGAACTGTGTTGTGACCGTGTTGGCCATGTAATCGGGATGACGTAAGATCTGTGCGAGCAGAGGTTTATTGGTATAAAAGCCAAAGATTTCAAGATGGTCTAAAAGATCCAGTAAGTCGGCAATAGCTTCCTCGCGCGTATCCTGTGTGGAGATGATTTTAGCAACCATAGAATCATAATAAGGAGTCACGCGGTCCCTAGCTTCAATGCCATATTCGTAACGGCGGCCTTGGCCCTGAGGAAAAATCAGTTTACCCACTTGGCCAATACTGGGCGCACCGTTTTTGTAGGGGTCTTCAGCATAAAGACGCAACTCGATGGAAGCCCCTTTGGGTTGAAATGCTGCTGGCCAATTTAAATCTGTTTTCTGAGCAGTAAGGATTTGGGCTTTGACTAGGTCTACTCCAAACACCTCTTCGGTGACAGGATGTTCGACTTGCAGGCGTGTGTTCACTTCTAGAAAGTAAAATTGATCCTCTTGAAATAAAAACTCCACAGTTCCTGCATTAAGGTAATTTGCAAGTTCCGCAATTTTTTTGGCATAGCCGTGTACTAGTGTACGTTGTTCGGTGTTCAAACTTGTTGAAGGGGTTTCTTCTATGATCTTTTGATGTTTTCTTTGAACCGAACATTCTCTTTCCCCAAGAACATGAATGTTCCCTTTGTGGTCACCAAAGATTTGCACTTCAATATGTTTGGCTTGATGGAGATACTTTTCTAAAAAGACAGAGGGATTGCCGAAGGCTTTCAGAGCTTCGCTTTTAGCAAGATTGATCTGTTCGTGAGCTTCCTTATGATGATGAATCACACGCATCCCACGTCCACCACCCCCAGCCGTGGCTTTGACAATAACAGGGTAACCGATTTTTTCACATTCACTGACGAGTTTATCAATGTCGCTATCTTCGCCTTTATAGCCAGGTATCGTAGGCACACCTGCTTTTTGGCAGAGTTCCTTGGCTGTTTTTTTGTCACCAAAAGACATGATGGTCTCAGGTGTAGGGCCGATGAAAATCATACCTGCGTCTGCGACTTTCTGCGCGAACTCTGCGTTCTCGGATAAAAAACCAAACCCAGGGTGAATCGCATCGGCTTGATGTTTGAGAGCCGCAGCAATGACGTGATCCATATTTAAATAACTGTCTGCTGAAGCCGCGCCTCCTATCAGTGCAGTTTCATCACACATTCTGTAAGCCAAAGTTTCGGTGTCAGGTTCTGAATGTAAAAGAACAGTTTTGATACCCAGTTCATGACAAGTCCGATGGATACGGCAGGCGACTTCCCCTCGATTGGCAATGGCTATTTTTTTAATGGTCTTCATCTTTCACCTACTCACTCAGTTTTAAAATCCAAGTTGTTATAGAATCAGCATAAGTGTGATCTTATGCTTTATCTCTATCTAAAAAGCTGCGCAAACGCTCTTGGGCCGATTCACCCACTCGTAAATTTGAAATCAGTTCTGTTGTTTGGGTTTTAAAATCGACTTCATTCATCTGTTGTTGTGCGCGCAAAATCTTCTTAGTAGCAAATACTGCATCAAGATCTAATTTTTCCAAATGTTTTAAAAATTTATTGAAAAGCTCTAAAAGCTCGTCGGGCTTGGCGACATGGTGGACAAGGCCCATCTCTTTAGCTTTGTAAGCATCAAAGAATTCGGCAAATAACATAAGAGGTGTTGATAAACCCCAATTGCATTTAGAGAGAATAAAAGAACTGATCACAGACGGCGCTAGCCCCATTGTCGTTTCACTAAAGCAAAATTTTGTATTCTCTTCTGCAAAACAATAGTCACTAGCAGCAACAAGCCCCAAGGCACCTCCCATCACATATTTGTGGACATAGGAGATCACAGGTTTGTTACAGTTTTTAATAGTGTAAAACATTTCAAAGAGTTCTTCTGACTCACGGAGATTTTGCTCAAAGGAATTTGAAATTTGGCTTTGCATCCATTCAAGATCAGCACCAGAACAAAAAGTATCTCCTGCCCCTTTGATAATAATCACTTTGATAGCGGGCTCTGCATTTAGGCTTTGAAACGCCTGAGTGAGTTCTTGAATCATGGCTTTGTTAAAAGCATTCTTCTTGTCGGGTCGATTCAATACGACATGCGCAAAAGAGTGTTTTCGTTCAATTTCAATAAATCCCATTTTATCCCCTTAGTTGTAGATTACGCTCTAAATGGCCTGATAAAATCAAGGGCGCATTCAGATTACATTCTAAATACGCCCTTGATTTTATCGGGCCATTTAGAGTTGTAGCTGGCACTGATCCCCATGGCTAAGACCTGTCTGGTATCAACAGGATCAATAATGCCATCATCCCAGATTCTTGCTGTTGAAAAGTAAGCAGAGCTTTCGTCCTCGTATTTTTTCAGAATGGGAGCTTTGATCTTTTGTTCTTCTTCTGCTGATAGAGTTTCTCCGTTTTTAGCCAGTTGATCTTTTTTAACTGTCAATAGAACATTAGCGGCCTGTTCTCCTCCCATCACCGAGATGCGCGCGTTAGGCCACATCCAAAGTTGGCGAGGCTGGTAAGCTCTTCCACACATACCGTAATTTCCCGCGCCATAAGAACCTCCAATGATCACAGTGAACTTGGGAACGGTGGCCGTGCTTACTGACATGACCATCTTGGCCCCGTCTTTAGCGATGCCGCTGTTTTCATATTTTTTTCCCACCATAAAGCCAGTGATATTTTGTAAGAACACCAGTGGAATTCGGCGTTGGTCGCAGAGTTCAATAAAGTGAGAGGCCTTCAAAGCACTCTCACTAAATAAAATTCCATTATTAGCTACAATACCTACTTGGTATCCCCAAATGCGTGCAAATCCTGTTACAATGGTTTGGCCATAAAGCGGTTTAAATTCATGAAACTCGCTACCATCGACAATGCGTGCAATGACCTCTCGAACATCAAAAGGTTTGCGACTTTCTTTGGAAACTACCCCATAAATTTGCTCTAGAGGATAGATGGGCTCTTGAGGTGGAACTTGAATGGCGGGTTTCGCTTTAAACGGCAATTGGGCGATGATGCTTCGAGCTTTTTTCAGGGCTTCAAAGTCGTCATGAGCAAAATGATCTGTGACACCGCTTTTTTCTGAGTGCACTTGGGCTCCACCTAATTCTTCTGCAGAAACCTCTTCGCCTGTGGCGGCTTTAACTAAGGGTGGTCCACCAAGAAAGATGGTCCCTGTGCCTTTAACAATAATATTCTCGTCGCTCATGGCGGGAACGTAGGCCCCACCTGCCGTGCAACTTCCCATCACCACAGAAATTTGCGGTATTCCTTTTGCCGACATCTGGGCTTGATTAAAAAAGATTCTTCCAAAGTGTTCTTTGTCAGGGAAAACCTCAGATTGCAGTGGGAGGAATGCTCCACCACTGTCTACGAGATAAATACAAGGGAGTTCGTTTTCAAGGGCAATCTCTTGAGCACGTAAGTGTTTTTTGACCGTCAGAGGATAGTAGGTTCCTCCTTTTACTGTGGCGTCATTGGCAATGATCAAACACTCCTTGCCTGCAACTTTGCCCATCCCAGTGATGATTCCAGCACTAGGAGCATCATTGTCATAAATATTGTAGGCGGCTAGGCTAGAAAATTCTAAAAAAGAACTGTCATCGTCAATTAAAGTTTGGATTCTTTCTCGGGCCGTCAGTTTGCCGCGTTTTTTGTGACGGGCAATGGCCTCATCCCCTCCGCCCATGCAGACAGTTTTAAGTTGATCCTTAAAGGTCTGAGTGAGACCTTTGAGATGTTCATAATTCACTTGGAACTCTTCAGAGTGTTCGTTGATATTGTGTCCAATAATTTCCAATGTGGTCCCCTTGTTGATGCCTAAGTTATCTATAAACAAAATCAGGCAGTCTGCCATTTAAAAACGGGAGGTCTCTCCAGCATTGGTGCCATGCAAAAAAAACCTTGTTTAACTTACTTTCATACCATTTCAAAAGCGGTTGGGGTAGTTTTGTACTTGCGGCATATTTAAATGAGGTGCTTCTCAGGGGTAGAGAGCCGAAAAGGATGGGAATGAAGAAGATTCTTGGTCTAAGAACAAAAGTTTGGGGTATTATTGGCTTTGTGGCATTTTTGGTGCTTATGGCGTCTATGTTTTATCAACCTAAAGGTGAGGACGTCTCTAAAGAGACCATGGACAAAATTCAAGAGAACTTACAAGATCAGATTTATCAAATCATCTTGAAAAGATCATCTGGTGGAGCCACAGACATCAAGTTTGAAAAGTTTTGGACAGAACAGATCAGCACCAACACTGTAAAGGCTCACTTTGTGGTCAGTTACAGCGAGTCCATGGCGGGTGATACCAGCAAAGTGGTGCGTGAAGGTTCTATGATCCTCACAAAACTCGATGACACTCCTGAAGAGCAGGTTTGGATCGCTGATGCTGTGAACGTCAATGGAGAACAGATTTCCTTTGAAAAAGGCCTTAAGTTTAAAGCGGGAGAGGATGACTCTGACGACGACGATCGAGAGGTGGGAGAAGATGGTCTTTACGAAGACTCCTACATTGATGGAGAGTCAGAGGGAGACATCAGTGACGAAGACGCTATCGGCCTTGAAGAGTAGGACTGCGACAATCCTGTTATGAATTTATTCGTGAAGATTGATGAGAAGGGTTTGGTGTATAACTTGGAAGACCAAGTCATTACAGACCTTGATGTGGTACAAGAATTTCTGGATTCTTTAACCATAGATTCTCATCATACTTTTAGGGCCAGTTTACATGACCAAAGTGTCGTTGTAGAGCCCTTCAGTTTTCCGTTGATTGCCACTGACGTTCACGGTGTGCAAGGGACATATTTACAATTAGATTGTGAAAATGAATACACTACTCAAGCGGATTTAAATAAAATCTTCCTAGATTATAAAGACAGATTCATCATGTATTCTGATAAAGGCATTCCTATTCTTTTTAACCGTCAGGCCCAAGAGCAACTGTTTGATATGGCGGAGTCTTTTTCGGATGACGCTATAGTGATTGAGGGTCAAGAGTATTCGACGCCTTCCTGGATAGACACGAATGCCACTCTTTCTGACCCGCACTTATGGTCTGAGCGGTACACGCAAAATGATACGGGTTGGGATATGGGTGGACCTTCCCCAAGTTTAGTTTGGGCGGTTGAAAAATTAAAGTTACCTAAAATGCGAGTGGCGGTATTAGGTTGTGGCGCGGGCCATGACGCCCAACTTTTTGCAAGCAAAGGCCACAAAGTCACAGGGATTGATTTTAGCCCTGAGGCCATCCATAAAGCGGAAACTTTGTATCCTTCAAATACCAATTTGCAGTGGGTGTGCCGAGATGTCTTTGAAATCTCTGAGGAGTTTAAGGCCAGTTTTGATCTCGTGGTAGAGCACACCTGCTTTTGTGCCATTGACCCGTTAAGAAGGGGCGAACTTGTAAGGGTATGGAAGAGTATTTTGTCTCCTGAAGGGCAAGTCTTGGGTGTTTTCTTTGTGATGCCAAAGACTTATGGCCCCCCTTACGGAAGTACAGAAGAAGAAATCCATGATCTGATGGCGAAGGATTTTAGAAAGAATCTATGGGTGAGGTCAAAGGTGTCCCATCCAGGACGCCTTGGTCGTGAGCTGATTGTACTGGCGCGAGTAAACAGAGTCTAAGAAGCTGTTAAATTTGAATAGAGCCATAACTGTATGTGAAAATTTCATGTTCAAAGCCCAAAAAGAGATAGTGTTTTACATTTTTAATCATCGAGACTAAGAACTGCACTAGGTTTATAACAAAGAGGGTTAATAATGAAAAAACTAATCGTAGCAGTACTAGGTACAGTATTTTTTGCAAGCAATGCGTTTGCTCAATCTTTAGAGTTCACATGTGTGACATTAGATCAGTCTTCAACTGTAGTTGTAACAGTTGGTGCTGGTGAAGATGGTTTTCCACTTGAGAGCTATGTTGTTGATGGCGTTGATAAAGCAGATGCTGTTGTTCAGTATGCGTTCCAAGTAACACAAAGCGGTTTATTTAATATCATCAACACTGTTGAAAAGACTGCTGAAGGTCGTATTCACTCTTCTGCGTCTATTGCTGTGACTCAATTCGGTTTAGTTTTAGAGTCTGTTAGCTTTAACGTTGACGCTGAAAACATTGAAGAGACTGCGGTTCAATCTGTATACTCATGTTCTCTTCCTGCAGAAGAAGAAGCTGCCGCTGAGTAATTCAGTTTTTAAAATTTAGTTTTTGAATACAAAGGGAAACTTAACTTTATATTCTTTAACGATTTCAGAGGTGGGAAACTTAACGTTTTTCACCTTTTCTTTTAGGCACTCTGCCAAAATCGAATCTTCTGTAGAGTTCTCATCTACAACAATATTTTTAGCATAACCGAATTTGTCGATATCCCAACTTAAAAGGATTTTGCCGTTAGGGGCTTTGCTGGTGCGGTTTTCAGCAAGCTCTCCACACTCTTGAAAGCTTCCGCTTTCTTTCGCTAAACTGAAGGCGACGGCCTCTTTGGTTTGACTTTTTTCAGGGCTGCTACAGCCAGCCATAAAGCTAGCGATCAATAAGGTCACTAAGAGTATTCTGTGGATCATATAAACTCCTAAAATATCTAAAAATTATATCCTCCTATAGAGTAGAGATAAAGTCGTCAGGGTCAATGCGGCGCAATATCCCTAAGGCCCAGAAACTCTCTGAATTTGTGTTGCATCATTGAAAAATACCCAGAATTGATCCAAGAATGAAGCAAGTTTTACCTAGGGGAAATTTATGAAAGCCAATGAAGCGGTGACCACCAAAATTTATCTTAAAGATTATAAGCCTCACGATTTTAAAGTAGAGAGCATTTACTTAGACTTCAAACTAGACCCAGCAGTGACGGTCGTTGAGGCGCGGCAAAAGATCACCAAACAAAATCCGTCGGCGACAGAGCTGTTTTTAAATGGGGAAGACCTAAAGTTTATCAGCGCGAGCCTAGATGGAAAACCCTTGGCTGCGGCTCAGTACGAGGTGAGTCCTGAGGGTTTAAAGATCAAAAATATCACCCAATGTTCCTTTGAGCTGGTGGTAGTGAATGAAATATGTCCAGAAAAGAACACAGCTCTTGAAGGGTTATACTTAAGCGGTGGAATCCTCTGCACACAGAATGAACCCGAGGGCTTTAGACGAATCACATACTTTATTGATCGTCCAGATAATATGGCTGTGTATAAAGCTAGATTAGAAGCAGACCAGAAAAAATATCCTGTCTTATTAGCTAATGGAAATTGTATTGCTCAGGGAACTTCAGAAAATGGTCGTCACTGGACAGAGTGGGAAGATCCATTTCCAAAACCAAGTTACTTGTTTGCCTTGGTGGCAGGGAACTTGGGTGTGATTGAAGATCAGTTTGTGACCAGATCAGGAAAAACAGTAAAACTTTATATCTACTGCGACCCAGGTGATGAGGCAAAATGTCAGTTTGCCATGCAGTCTTTAATCAACTCTATGAAGTGGGACGAAGATCGTTTTAACTTAGAGTATGACTTAAACGAATTCCGTATTGTGTCTGTGGGAGCCTTTAATGCAGGAGCCATGGAAAATAAGGCACTTAATATTTTTAACTCAGCCCTTGTGCTGGCTGACCAAAAGACAGCCACGGATGGGGATTATTTGGCTATTGAAAGCGTGATTGGGCATGAGTACTTTCACAACTGGACAGGCAACAGGGTTACTTGTCGTGATTGGTTCCAGTTAACACTCAAAGAAGGCTTGACGGTTTTTAGAGATCAAGAATTTTCTGCGGATTTAAATTCCAGACCTGTGCAAAGAATTTTGGATGTGAAGCGTCTGCGTGAAGCTCAATTTCCAGAGGATGCTTCACCGATGGCCCACCCCATCCGCCCAGAAACCTATGTTCAAATAAATAACTTCTATACTGCTACAGTTTATGAAAAGGGTGCTGAGGTCATACGTATGATTCACACTTTAGTGGGTGAGGACGGCTTCCAAAACGGAATGAAAAAATACTTTGAGCTTTTTGATGGCCAAGCAGTGACAACAGAAGACTTCTTGGCTGCTATGAAAGCGGCAAATCCTCATCTGGATGATAAGGCTATGCTCACATGGTACAGTCAGGCGGGTACACCGCAGGTGGAGTTTCATGGAGTGTATGATGTGGGGACACAAACATATAAACTGAAATTCAAACAGACTTGCCCTCCCACGCCAGAGTCTGAGATCAAAAAGCCGTTCTTTATTCCTGTGAAGTTAGGATTTTTGGCTGCCAGTGGTGAAGAGTTTAAGCCTCAAGTGAAAGACTCTCAGCAGTCGTACTGGGATGCTGAAAGTGTGATCGTGCTTCAAGAGGCAGAAGGTGTGATTCAGTTTGAAGGTGTGACAGAGGCTCCTGTGCTTTCAGTGAATCGATCTTTCAGTGCGCCCATCAAAGTTAAAATGGAGCAAAGCCTAGACGAGAAATTACACCTTTTAAAATATGATAACGACCATTTTAATCGTTTTGAAAGTGCACAGAATATTTTTACAGATTGGGTTCAATCTTATCTGCAAAATCCTCAAACCCCATTAAGCAGCAAAGTGATAGAGGCATTTAGAAGTGTACTTGTGGACGAGAGCATTGACAGTCATATGAAGTCGTTACTGCTCATTCCTCCGACAGAGTCCGTATTACAACAAAGCCAAAATCCTATCGACTTCAAAGCGACCAACAGAGCACGTAAGGCTTTGATCACTGCACTGGCTACAGCTTTAGAAGATGAGGTTTTAAATACTTATAAGAAATTCCAAGATATTCCTGGAGCCTTTGATGCTAAACGAGTGGGGGATAGACAACTCAGAAACACTTGTTTGATGTTATTAAGTTATATGGGTGAGAAGTATTGTGACCTTGTAGAATCTCACTTTGCTAAGGCAGATAATATGACAGATCAAATCTGTGGGTTAAGTTTGCTCAATTCGCAATATGCGGCTCAAGCGCAAAAAGCCAATCAGTCATTTTATGATCAATGGAAGTCTGATGATTTGGTCATGCAAAAGTGGTTTGCGGTTCAAGCTTCTGATGAATCCGAAAGCATGTATGCAAAGTTAGACGCCTTAAAAGCCTTGCCCGAATACAACGAAAAAATTCCTAACTACGTCAGATCATTATGGGGTGGTTTTTCTAGAAACTACGTCAGATTCCACGATAAAACAGGCAAAGGTTATGAGCGTTTCGCTACAGAAGTGATTCACTTAGATAAAGTGAATCGCAGTGTGGCCGCAGCCATGGCAAAAGCTTTTAGAATCAAACCGTCAGTGGCTACAGAAAACCAAAAGCTGATCAACCAACAGCTAGAAAGAATCTTAAAAACAGAAGGCATTTCTAGTAATGTGGCTGAAGTGGCAGAACAAATATTAAATAGCTAAGTTCAGTAAAAAACCGCAACGTTGCGGTTTTTTGTAAGACAACAAACGCGCTGATTTTTATGTATGAATGGAGTTTGGTTGGTTTAGAAATAAACGAACATTTGTAAAGGTTTATTCGTCTTCGTCGCTGTTTTCGGCGACGAAACGTTCGATATCGGCTTCGTCATCGCACTCTACACGGATGAGCCAACCATCGCCTTCGGTCTCTTCAAATAGGATTTTGGGATTGTTGATCACAGTGGAGTTGACCTCGATGACTGTGCCACTTACGGGTGAATAAAGATTGATGGGACCATCATCAGTGTGGATTTCGCCGCAAATCTCTTCGCCTTCGATTTCGGAATTTTCTGGAGGAAGATCGGCATGATAAATTTCGGTGGCATCTGAAATAGCTTCTTCTTTGACCCCAATGGTGAGGACGTTGTCTTCAATGCTAACCCAAAGAGTTTCCATATATGTGATCACTTTATCTTCAAGACTCATGTGCACTTCCTTTTGATCTAATATATTAAAGTTATCGTGCTTTTAAAATAAAAAAGTGCCGTAAAGGGGTTCTTTGCGGCACTTTGGTTGAGTCGTAGATATAAATTGGGGCGCAGAAACTCAACGTCAGTTCAGTAATGAGCACCAGCGGATATGCAGAGCTTAAACGTCGTAGTATAAGTGGAACTCGTAAGGAACGGGTCTTTGTTGTAGAGGTCTGACTTCGTTGTTCCATTTGTAGGCCGTCCATGCTTCCAGAACGTCTTTGTCAAAGACATCTCCTTTCATCAAGAAGTCACAATTGTTTTCTAAGGCAGTGAGGGCCTCATCTAGCGTAGCAGGTACAGAAGGCACAAGTTTGAGTTCTTCTGGTGGAAGGCCATAGATGTCTTTGTCTAAAGGCTCTCCAGGACTGAGTTTGTTTTCAACTCCATCAATACCAGCCATCAATAGCGCCGCAAAAGTCAGATAGACGTTAGAGCTGGCGTCTGGAGTTCTAAACTCAATGCGCTTAGCTTTAGGGTTAGGGCCAGAGTTGGGAATACGAATGGCAGCAGAGCGGTTTTTGTAACTGTAAGCCAATTTAACAGGGGCCTCAAAACCAGGGACCAGTCGCTTGTAAGAGTTTGTCGAGGGGTTAGTGATGCCACATACAGCTGAAGCGTGTTTTAAAATTCCACCAATAAAATACATGGCTGTTTCAGAAAGACCCGCATACTTGTCACCTGCAAAAAGAGGTTGCCCATTTTTCCATAAAGAAATGTGGGTGTGCATACCTGAGCCATTGTCCCCGTAAAGAGGTTTAGGCATAAAGGTTGCGGTTTTGCCATTGCGACGAGCCACGTTCTTAACGATGTACTTAAACAACATCGTCTGATCAGCCATAGGAACGGCTTCATCAAATTTATAGTTGATCTCACATTGACCTGCGGTGGCCACTTCGTGGTGATGGCGTTCAACTTCGATGCCTGCTTTTTCTAACTCTAAACAGATTTCAGTTCTGATATCGTGGAGTGTGTCCGTAGGAAGGGCGGGGAAGTAACCTTCTTTTTGACGAGGCTTATAACCTAAGTTTGCGCCCCCTTCATCACGTCCTGAGTTCCATGTTCCTTCGTCGGAATCAATAAAATAGAAGCCACTGTTAGAAGTTTGCTCAAAGCGAATGTCATCAAAGATAAAGAACTCGGCTTCGGGGCCAAAGAAGATCTGGTCGGCAATTCCCGTGGATTTCACGTAAGCAATAGCTTTTTTTAGAATTTGTCTTGGGTCACGGTTATAAGCTTCGAATGTATCAGGGTTGACGATGTCACACACTAAAGAAAGTGTGGGGACCTCCATAAAGGGATCAATCATAGCTGTATTTGGATCTGGAATCATCTTCATGTCGGAATCTTGAATGGATTTCCAACCACGGATAGAGCTACCATCAAAATTAAATCCTTCTTCAAATGACTCTTCAGTCAATTGAGAAATAGGAACGGTAAGGTGCTGCCATATTCCTGGCAGATCAATGAACTTAAGGTCAACCATGCGTACACCTTGTTCTTTACACATCTCCAATATCTCTTTAATTTTCATACACGAATTCCTTTTTTTGTTGGGTTAAAGTAAATAAAAAAATATAATAATAACCAAAGATCAATGAGAAACTACAAAGCTTCTTCATCTTGCTCACCTGTGCGAATACGAACAGCGCGTTCTACGTTGTAGACAAAAATCTTCCCATCACCAAGTTTACCAGTGAAGGCAGACTGCTTGATAGCATCTATTGTGGGCTCAGTAAGGGCATCGTTGATGATCACTTCAATTTTAATTTTTGGTAAAAAATCCACAACGTATTCAGAACCTTGAAAGACTTCAGCATTGGCTTTTTGATTTCCAAACCCGCGGATCTCAGAGACAGAAATACTAGTGATCCCGATTTCTGTCAGAGCATCAATCACCTCGTCTAATTTAAAGGGTTTGATTATCGCTTCAATCTTTTTCATGAAGTGTTTTGGTATCCTTCAGTTGACCCTCGTTACAGACGGGTGTGGGTTTAGTTATGTTATAAGCATATAATGGGCCACAGAAAATAATGCAACGCAAAAACAATCAAAAAAAAACAATGGTATCAATGCGCCCATGATAGAGACCGTCCCGCGACTTCACATAGTGCTTTGGCAGCCAGAGATTCCCAATAATACGGGCAATATTGGCCGAACGTGTTTGGCTCTGGAAGCCCACCTGCACCTGATTAAACCTTTGGGTTTTGATATATCTGATAAGCAACTTAAAAGAGCGGGTTTGGACTACTGGCCCCATCTCAACAAATCGGTCTATGAATCTTGGGAGCACTTTGCAGAAGGTAAAGACCCTCAGCGGCTGTATTTCCTGACGACAAAAACTAAAAAGTTGTATTTTGAACCTCAATATCAACAGGGGGACTATTTGGTGTTTGGTCGTGAGACGTGTGGTCTGCCAGACTCGATCATGGATCTCAACCCCGAGCATAAAGTGCGCATCCCGATGTTAGGGATGACTCGGAGTTTGAACCTCGCTAATAGTGTGGCCATTGCAGGCTATGAGGTCTTCAGACAGCAATTGACGCCAAGATAAACTCTTGCTGTAAAATTGATGCCTTGGGGGTCGCTTTTTGTTAAACTCCCAGAATGGCAAATTTATTAGCAAAAATTTTTGGTACATCCCACGATAGAGAAATGAAAAGGCTTCAGCCCTTTGTTCAAAAAATAAACGCTCTTGAACCCCAAATGGAAAAACTCACCGATTCTGAACTGCAAAATCAGACACAGATTTTTAAAGACAGATTGGCAAAAGGGGAGACCTTAGATGACATCCTCATCGAAGCTTTTGCGACCTTAAGAGAGGCCGCAAAAAGAGTTTTGGGTATGAGACACTACGATGTGCAGCTCATTGGGGGGATGACCTTGCATCGTGGCGCCGTGGCTGAGATGCGAACAGGGGAAGGCAAAACCTTGGTTGCGACCTTACCTGTATATTTGAATGCTCTTTCTGGTAAAGGCGTGCACGTTGTGACAGTGAACGACTACTTGGCTACCAGAGACTCAGAGTGGATGGGACAGTTGTACAAATGGATGGGACTTTCGGTAGGCATCATTGTGCATAACCTCAGCGATCAACAACGTAAAGAATCCTACAATTGCGATATCGTATACGGAACTAACAACGAATTTGGTTTTGATTATTTGCGCGACAACATGAAGTTCAGTGCCGAGCGTTTTGTACAGAGGGAACTCAACTACGCCATTGTCGATGAATGTGACTCGATCTTGATTGATGAGGCGAGAACGCCATTGATCATTTCAGGACCCTCAGAGGACTCTGTAGATAAGTATTACGAGATCAACAAGATCATCCCGAAGCTCCAGTTAGATGTACACTTCACAATGGAAGAAAAGTCTAAACAAGTGTCATTGACTGAAGACGGAAACGCCAAAGTCGAAGAGCTTTTGGGCGTGGATAACATTTATGACATTCAAAACATCTGGATGATGCATCACATTTACCAAGGCTTAAAAGCTCACCATCTTTTTAAAAGAGATGTGGATTATATGATTGTGGATGATGAGATTGTGATCGTGGATGAATTTACAGGTCGATTGATGCCTGGTCGACGTTGGAGCGATGGCTTACATCAAGCTGTTGAGGCCAAAGAGGGCGTAACGGTAAAAAGTGAAAACCAAACTCTAGCAACGATCACCTTCCAAAACTTTTTTAGAATGTACAATAAACTTTCTGGTATGACAGGAACTGCAGAAACTGAAGCCATGGAGTTTAAAAAGATTTATAATTTAGACGTTGTGGTGATTCCCACAAACAAACCTATTGCAAGAAAAGACTTAAACGATGTGATCTATAAAAACGAAGCGGCGAAATATCGCGCTATCGTTGAAGACATCAAATCACGAGCTGCAAAAGGCCAACCTATTCTTGTGGGTACAGTGAGCATTGAAAAATCTGAGCGACTCAGTTCGATGCTACAGAAGTACAATGTTAAACATAGTGTCTTAAATGCTAAGCACCACGAACATGAAGCAGAAATCGTAGCGCAAGCGGGTCGACTGGCTGCCGTGACCATTGCCACCAACATGGCGGGAAGAGGGACGGATATTGTTCTGGGGGGAAACTCAGAATTTATGGCCAGAAGAATCAATGCAGATGAGACGACCGAAGAGTACAAAGAAGCTCTTAGACGCTTTAAAGCCCAATGCGAAGAAGAAAAGAAAAAAGTTTTAGAGGCGGGCGGTTTGTACATCATTGGTACTGAACGCCATGAAGCAAGACGTGTGGACAACCAGTTGCGAGGTCGTGCTGGACGTCAAGGGGACCCAGGGGAGTCCAAATTTTATCTCAGTTTAGATGACGATCTTTTGCGTATCTTTAATGGCGACACGATGAAAAGGATCATGGAAAGATTTAATTTCCCTGAAGATGAACCTATTGAAGCACGCATGGTGAACCGTTCTATTGAAGGTGCACAGAAGAAAGTGGAAGGTCACAACTTTGAGATTCGTAAGAGTCTGATTGAGTTTGATGATGTGATGAACCAACAACGAACAATCATTTATGGTTTACGTCGAGAAGTGCTTCAAGGCGAAAACATTGAACGTTCAGTTTTAGACGTTATGGGGGATGTGACCTCAGATATTTTAGATAGGTATGCTCCTGAAGATGCAAAATTGTCAGATTGGGATTTAGAAAGCATGGCCTCAGCTTTGAACCGTATTGGTGTAAATTACACGGCCGCAGATTTGCAAAATATCCCTGCCCAAGACATCACAAATACAGTCAGTGCCGCAGTTAAAGAGGTATTTGATTCGCAAAAGACAAGACTTGCGAGCATTTTTGATCAAGTTGTCAGAATGGTTTACCTAGAGGCGATTGATACTTTATGGAAAGATCACTTAAAAAATATTGATAAAATTCGTGAAGGGATACATCTGCGCGCTTATGGACAGAAAGACCCTGTGGCGGAATATAAAAAAGAGGCCTTTAAAGCTTTTGAAAGTGTCTTAGCTGAAATCAAAAATACTACAGTGGAAAGAGTGTTACGAGTACAGGTGCTCACTCCTGAAGAAGTGGAGGCGAGTCGACGCGAGTTTGAAGATGAGAACCTTGATTACTCTGGTTCAGAGGATGGGGTTTCTGCTTTTGACAGCACACAAAGCCAACAACTCATGGGAATGACTCAAAATCATCAGAACTTACAAATGAATCGTGGCCCCAGTGCGCAGGATTTGAATCGCAAACAAAGACGACAGTCTGAAAAGAAAAAAAAGAAAAAATTAAAACTTTAATCATTTAAAGGAGCAAAGTGGCCCACTGTCCTTCATGTCAGACTGAAATTGGAGATGATTTTGGCTTGGTGAATTGCCCAGGCTGTGGGGTAGTGTGCTTTGTGGATTTAGATGGCAATGCCATTTTGCAAAATGAAGACTTACAAAACTTTGATACCTCTTCAATTGCAGAAGAAGTGACCGATGGCCTAGGTCTTTCATCGCAATACGATGGGGCCACAGGAACCATAGAAGATTCATCAATAGAAGAATCTTGGCAAATTGACGAAACCACCACGGAAGAAGAACCTTGGGATGGTGGGATCGCTGCGACAGAAGAGTCTCTAGAGGGTCTTGTAGAGGAAGCTTACTCAGCAGAGAGTCTTGAAGCCGACGACACCGAAGAGGTAACCGACCCTCAAGGTGTCTCTCTACAGGAAGACACGTATTCTGATGATGAGGCGAACGCTTACGAAAATTACGAAGAGGACTCTCTAGAAGATGAGCTTTTGGCGGATGAGAGTGGAACGGCAGAGACCGACGAGAGCGCGACTGAAGATTTCGGAGAAGATAACGAAGTGCAAGATCTTGAAGCGATGACATCGTCATCGGGTGGTGGGAGTGAAGACGATGATGCGTTGGACACAGGAACACCATCCCCTATGAGCGTGGATGATTTTCTAAATGAGATTGAAGTTTTTGGAGGGATGGATTCTGAACCTTTTCAGGCCTCCGCTTACTTTTTTGATATTACAATTTCAGGAATTGATTCTAAAGATATAAGAACAGAAATCTTAGAAACATTAAGCAACTCTAAACTTCGATTAGAAGAAGAGAATTTATCCAAAAAGATTGTTGCAGGACAATTACAACTCTTTCAAATCCCTGCGGTTAAAGCGGCGATCATCATTCAGAGTTTGGCGCATCTTAATTGCGAACTGGATTGGAAACTGAAAGAAGCTCAAGACTTGGGTTACGAAGATACAGGAATGGCGCTTACAGAAGATTCATTAGAAGGTGAGATCGGAGAAGAACCTATTGTCGAAGACAATGATAGCTTTGATGATTTGATCGAGAGCTACGATGATGAAGAGAGCGTGGATATTGAAGAGGTCCAAGACGGCGAAGAGTATGACTCAGGATATGAGTCTGAATCATAAAATAAAAAGTGAAGTAATAGGTAGTGTTCGGTAGAGAGTACCTGTGTCTGACGGGAGGAATCCTGATTGAAGTTCCATACTGAAAGCGCTTCACCAACCATTTACGTGGGTGAGGATGTTGGGTTACCGACAGCATGTTTTTGTGGGTAACCCACCTAAAGAGATTTAAAGTTGCCGTCTTTATTTTGCTGATTAGGATCAGACTGCTTCAGTCTTTCTTTGGCCTGCTCTTCGATCTGACGGATCTCATCAGGGTGAGGAACCATTTCTGGAGAAATCTCGACCAAAGTCCCATGTTGAAAAGAGTATTTCACCAACCATTTGCGTGGGGTGCGGCTGTGAGGATGTTTGGTTTCTGTACGATACACCCAGTGTGTGAAATTAACATCATCAATGGTTTCATCAGGTGACCCAAATCGTTGCACCACTTCAGAGGTGGACAATCCCAGTGGGGCACTCACGAGACGGTCATGTAGGCTTGCGCAACTGGTCAACAGTGCAAGGAAGCTCAAACCAAGTATGAAACCTAAGTTCTTCATAGTCTTACGTTATCAGGGATTTTAGAGTTCGCCAAATCATTTGCGGCCTAGATTTTTTCACAGAAATTCGAGTTGTAGTAAGATGAAAATCTCAAAAATTGCACAGATATTAAGCGAACTTAATCCATTTTGAAGGTGAAAATTAATTGATCATTCAGTTGATTTATTCCATTGTGAGGGGTAATTACAAAACTATACCAAATTTTAAGGAGACTGCGAATGTCCACTCAAGACCCCTACAATCGTTCAGGGTATTATATGTTTCTCGGCAGTATGGTTGCCTCGTTGTTATTTTTCTTTTATCTGAGTTTCCTTCATCCAGGCGTAAGAGGCGTAGACCACAATATTGTTAAAGACTACAACCCAGATGCAGCAAGTACAAAATTTGATTTGGCTACGGCCGAAGAGCCTTGGCTATCTTCAGACAATATGATTGCTGCGGGCAAAAAATCTTACGATGTAAACTGTGCCGTTTGCCATGCTGCGGATGGGACAGGTATCGCAGCTATGGGTGCTAGAAACCTAGTAGAAGGCAAATGGAAAAAAGGCGGCACATCCATCCATTTATTTGAGACTATCACCAAAGGTTTAGAAAGAGACCCATCGGTTCCTGGGATTATGGCTCCCTTTGGCCACCTGCCTGCAAATGAAAGATGGGCCTTGGTGCACTTCATTCGATCTATTACAAACAATAAAGCGGCCGATGATTCAGCAGAGTTAGAAAGCTTTGGTAAGGCAAATATGTAGTCCACCAAAAGGACTTCACATAAAAGAAGAGAAAAATGTTTACACAGAAGACAGTCATTATGGATTTCAAAAAGGACGGACGTCATTTTCAGTTCGGCCTTTTTGCCATACTTTGGGTTCTGTGTGCATTTCCGTTATTTGCTCAGGCTTATGACACCAAAAATCCTACGGAAGTAGACGTCGCAAGAGAAAGAAAAAAACTAGAAAATGTAGGCCTAAATCCTGATAAACTAGGCTCACAAATTGATCTTAATCTAGAGTTTGCTGACGAACACGGCAACACGGCCCCGCTTAAAGATTACTTTAATGGTGATCTTCCTGTGTTGCTGTCTCTGGTTTATTACAGATGCCCTAATCTTTGTAACTTTCACATGAACGGCGTGGTAGCTGCTTTAGACAAAGTGAAACTACAGCCCAACACTGAATATCGTTGGCTGACCGTGAGCATGGACACCGAGGAAACTCCCGAGCAGGCTTTGGATAAGAAAAAACTCTACCTTGAGCAAGAATCCAAAGAGGCTTCTACAAAAAGAGAACAGTTGGAAAATGGATGGAAGTTTCTTACGGGTTCCGAAGCCAACGTCAAGGCGCTGACTGAGCAATTAGGTTTCGCTTACAGATGGGACCCTGAGAGCAAACAATTTGCTCACGAAGCCGCTATTTATACAGTCACTTCTGATGGAACTATTGCGCAGATACTACCAGGAATTGAATTTATCCCTCAAACAATTCAGCTGACATTAGTGGATGCAGCAAAAGGGAAGATCGGCACCTTTGTGGATAAAATGTCATTGATGTGCTTCCAGTTCGATCCAAAGAGAAACAAGTACACGGTCTATGCTTACAACTTTATGAGAGCAGGAGCGGTGTTTACGGTTTTACTATTACTTATATTTTTAGGTCCTAATTTGTATCAATCGCTTAAGAGAAAGAGTTAAGGAGAATCACGCATGTTGAGTTTTTTGATCAATTCAGCTCACGCCAGCAGCTACATGCCATTTCAAGGAACTGAAATCGCACAGAAGGTAGATAGTCTCTATGGGTTTCTACTTGTAGCAAGTTTAATATCATTTCTTATGCTTATCGGCGGAATGATGTATTTTGCTGTAAAGTACAAACGTAGAACAGAAAACGATGCTACACCCAACATCACTCATAACAACATGTTAGAGTTTTCTTGGAGTTTCATTCCGTTTTTGATTTTTATGTTTGTGTTTGTGTGGGGCTTTTTGATTCACAAAGATATGCGTGAAGCTCCAGAAGGCGCGTTTGAAATTCAAGTTACAGGTTATCAATGGGGTTGGCAGTTTGATTATAAAAGTGGTGTAAGAACTAACACAGAGTTTGCTGTGCCTGTCGGTCGACCTGTAAAACTAGTTATGACCTCCACAGATGTGCTGCACAGTTTCTATGTTCCTGCATTTCGTATTAAGCAAGACGTGATCCCAGGGGCTTACACCTCTTTGTGGTTTGATGCAAAAAATCCAGGTGACTATCGCGTTTTTTGTGCTGAGTTTTGTGGAACAAGTCACTCTGAAATGCTTGCCGTATTAAAAGTTTTACCTGCAGATGAATTTGAACAATGGCTTTTAGAAAAGAGCAAAGTTAAGGATTTACCTTTGGCAGAAAGAGGACGAATTTTGGTTGAAGAGGGTACTTGTGTAGCCTGTCATAGTATGGACGACCAAAGAAAGATCGGTCCTGGCTTTGCGGGCCTATGGGGCAGTCAGCGTGAGTTTACTGACGGTACAACAGCCGTTGCGGATGAAAATTATATTCGTGAATCCATGCTGTTCCCATCTAAAAAAATTGTAAAAGGTTATGCTGATCAAATGAACGTACAAAACTTAGACGACGAACAGATTCAAGCTATCATTGAGTACTTTAAAACTCGTGCTAGCGAAACAAATTAAGGAGAGTAGATAATGGCTAATTCTACATCAGGTTTGAATTATTTAAATCATGAAAAGGGCCTCTGGTCTTGGTTAACATCATTAGATCATAAGCGTATTTCCATACTGTACTTTGTGGCGGTATTTGCTTTCTTCTTTTTAGGTGGTGTTTTTGCATTACTGTTAAGGTTAGAGTTGATTAACCCTGGGGCTTTATTTGTGACGGCTGATACGTACAACCAATTTATGACGTATCATGGCTCTATCATGACATTTATGGTGATCATTCCAGGGATTCCCGCTTTTGTTGGGAACTTCGTTTTGCCTCTACACTTAGGAGCCAAGGACGTAGCCTTTCCCAGAGTCAACTTATTGAGTTGGTACTGTCTGATTGTGGGCGCGGCCGTAGCCTTCACTTCGTTGCTGGTGGGGGGCGCTGATACAGGTTGGACATTCTATACTCCTTATAGCGTAAGCAAGTCGGCTGCAGGAACTACCTTGTTAGTTGCTGGTGCGTTCATAATCGGGTTCTCATCCATTCTGACAGGTTTGAATTTCATTGCGACAACCCATCGACTTCGCACGAAGGGTATGACCTTTTTCAACATGCCTTTGATGGTATGGGCTTTGTACTCTACAGCGATCATTCAAATCATTGCGACACCTGTATTGGGGATCACACTTTTACTTCTGATTCTAGAAAGAACTTTAGGTGTGGGTTTCTTTGACCCTGCACTAGGTGGTGACCCCGTATTGTTCCAACACTTTTTCTGGTTCTATTCACATCCTGCTGTGTACATCATGGTGATCCCTGCAATGGGTGTGATCAGTGAAGTGATCACATGTTTTGCGCGCAAACAGATCTTTGGTTACAAGGCCATTGCGTTCTCTTCAGTGGGTATTGCGGCAGTGAGTTTCTTTGTTTGGGGACATCACATGTTTGTCAGTGGTCAGTCTTCATGGGCAAGTTGGTTGTTCTCGTTAATCACTATGCTCGTAGGGGTTCCTACTGCGATTAAAGTGTTTAACTGGGTGGCCACTTTATACAAAGGCTCTATTGATTTTAAAGCTCCAATGCTATTTGCGTTAGGATTTATTTTCCTATTCACCATTGGTGGTGTGACAGGAATCATGTTGGCCACATTGCCTGTCAACGTTCACTTTCATGACACCTACTTCATCGTGGCTCACTTTCACTATGTGATGGTAGGAGGAACTTTGATGTCCATGATGGCGGCTTTATATTATTGGATGCCAAAGATGTTTGGTAAGATGTACGATCAGTTTTTAGCTCAAGTGACTTTTGTGTTTATTTTTATGGGCTTTAACGTGACCTTCTTCCCTCAATTCATCTTAGGCGCAATGGGTATGCCTCGTCGCTACTACACTTACCTGCCTGAGTTCACAAGCTTAAACGTGATCTCAACAGTAGGATCGTGGTTGATTGGTATTGGATTTTTGATCTCTCTTTATGTTGTGATTAAATGTATCCGCAGTGGACCTCCTGCTGGAGATAATCCTTGGGGTGCTAAGACTTTAGAGTGGCAGACTACGTCTCCGCCGCCGCACGAAAATTTCTATGAAACACCAGTTGTAACAGGAGGGCCGTATGAGTACAGCAGTGAATCGCACTAAGGGCGAATTTGCACATCACTTTGAAAATGCAGATGCTGAGTTTGAAGCCAGCAAATTCGGGATATGGTTATTTCTTTGCACTGAAATCTTAATGTTTGGCGGTCTGTTTGTACTGTACGCCATGTTTTCAGCTAGATATCCTGAAATTTTTGAAGAAGGCTCTAAGTTTCTAAATTGGAAATATGGTGCGGTAAACACGGTGCTTCTATTGTTCAGCTCTTTAACCATTGCGCTGTCGGTTCATTTCTTACAAAAGAACAACACAAAGGCGGCGGTGCTAAACCTGTGGATAACGCTCTTTTGTGCCGCGGGCTTTATGGGAATTAAATATATTGAGTACACGCATAAGTTTCACGATCACTTATTCCCAGGCA
The DNA here is from genome assembly GCA_023954155.1 of Pseudobdellovibrionaceae bacterium. Lineage (NCBI taxonomy): Bacteria > Pseudomonadati > Bdellovibrionota > Bdellovibrionia > Bdellovibrionales > Pseudobdellovibrionaceae > Pseudobdellovibrionaceae bacterium. The sequence continues at coordinate 447,526 of JAMLIO010000001.1, forward strand.
AGTTTTTTGCGCACGAGACTGTAGTAGATAATTTGGCCTTATATTTTTCTCTTTATTTTTCGATGACGGGCTTGCACGGCATTCACGTATTGATCGGGATGGGATTGATCACATGGGTTCTAATTAGAGCACGTAGAAATGAATTTAATTCTAACTACTACACACCCGTAGAGTGTGTAGCTTTGTTTTGGCACTTAGTGGACTTGGTTTGGATTTATTTATTCCCGTTGCTATACTTGGTTTAATAGGGCATCGGTACAAACATATTGGATTTTTAAGAAAAGAGGAAAAGTATGTCAGAGCATAATCAAAATAGTCACCATGGTGCTCATCACGTTCAACCTTTTGAACTTTATTTGAAGGTTTTTGGAGCCCTTATCGTACTTACAATCATCACGGTTTGGATTGCTCAATTTCACTTTGGAGTTTTAAACGGGTTCATCGCCATGTTTGTGGCAACGATTAAGGCAACTTTGGTGGGAATGTACTTTATGAACTTAAAGCATGACAATAAGCTTTATACGGTCATTCTTATTACTGCTGTAGCCTTCTTGTTGTTATTATTTGGCTTCTCGATATTTGATTTTGACACCAGAGTGCTGGAGACCAGCCCACTATAATATGTTCAAAGCTTATTTAGACCTTACAAAGTCAGGCATAACTATTTTCGTACTTGTATGTGGCGTAATAGGTTATGCGTTAGGGAGTCCGTACGGGGCTCCCTTTGTCTTTGAAGACATCACCACATTTATCATCGGTCTTTATCTTTTAAGCTCAGGGAGCTTGGCGTTCAATCAAGCTCAAGAGTGGACCATTGATAAAAAGATGAAAAGAACAGAAACAAGACCCATCCCTTCAGGTCTTATTCAACCTTGGCAAGCTTATGTTTTGGGGATTGTCTTCTGTGTGGTTGGAACATTGATTTTATTTATACACGGATGGATGCCTGCGCTGCTTGGGGTGCTCACAGTGGTTTTATATAACGGTCTGTACACCCTATATTGGAAAAAACGATGGTCCTTTGGTGCAGTCCCTGGTGCGATTCCTGGAGCCATGCCTGTCAGTATTGGGTTTGCCTGTCAGAACACCAATCTTTTGGATTCTTTGCACATCTATTTATTCCTTATTGTGTTTCTCTGGCAGATGCCCCACTTTTGGATTTTAGCCATCAAATTTAAAAATGATTATCTTGCGGGAGGCTTTCCTGTTCTGCCATTAAAGATTGGTGTGGAAAGAACAGTTTATCATATTGGTCTATATATGTTTGCGTATCTAGCGGTGGCCATCACAGCACCCATCACCATTGGTGCTAGGTGGGTGCACTTTTTAGTGATACTTCCTTTTGTAATTATGGTTCTATATTATTTTGTCCAATTCGTAAGACATGGCGAAAAGAAATGGTTAGGATTTTTTCTCTCCGTCAACTTCAGCATGCTCGCCTTCATCAGTGCCCCTGTCTTTGACAGAGTCTATAAACTTTTAACGCTTTAGGTATTCAATTCAAAAATTATTCAGTCAGAAAATAAACTTTCGGGTGAACTCCTCAAGATATTGGGTTTTAATTTTATACCTAGCGCAGTTCTGGAGGCGTGTCGGGCTGTTGTGAGGGTGAACCTTTGATTACGGCTTCGAGTTGGCTGAGGTTTTTATATGCTTCTGCAATTTTGGGGTAGTTTTCAAGAGTCATATTGTATCTAAAAGCGGTGTAAACCTGAGGAACTAAAAATAAATCTGCGGTTGTAACTTGCTCACCAAAGCTATAAGGGCCCGCATGTTTTGCAATCAGTTGTTCGTAAGCATAAAATCCCATGTGAATCCAATCTATGATCCATTTCACTTTTTGTTCCTCGGAAATGGCGAAATCGGACTCGAGTTTTTGTAAAGTTCGTAAGTTTTGTAAAGGCTGGATGCCACTATTGATAATTTCACAAGCGGCTCGAACTTGGCTTTTTAGATAAGGGTCTGAAGGAAAAAGAGGTGGGGTGGGAAACGCTTCGTCAAGGTACTCGATGATGGCCACAGACTGGGAAATGCTTTTTCCGTCATGTAAAAGTAAAGGCACCTCAGCTTTAGGGTTAAGTTTTTTGTAGTCGGTTGAATTTTGTTCGCCACCATTATTCAGGAGGTGGATGGGCAAATACTCATAGTTTAGACCTTTAATGTTCAATGCAATGCGAACACGAAAGGCACTAGAACTGCGAAAGTAACTGTAGAGCTGTAAGGACACAAATTCCCCCTTTTCCTTTGAAAAATAGCACTTTTTTGGCTATTAAAAAGGCGTGGCGCAAGGTTGATGAAATAGATGGCGTAGCGCGGGCTCAGATAGCATTGTGTTGATCAAACAACGTGGTGTGAGTTCGTTCAAGCTGTATTGTGTGGAGCCAGTCACGTGGTGTAGGGTCGATGAAAACGGTGAGGTGAATCATGAAGTTAGGAACACTTAAAAATAACACTCGAGACGGCGAGTTGGTTGTAGTTCGTCGTGACAATGAGGCTTATGTTAAAGTTCCCCAGATTGCGAAGACCATGCAAGACGCCCTTGATCGTTGGGAGGAGTGTAGTCCCAAGTTGGAGGCTATTTTTGCAGATCTAAATAGCAAAAAAATTGCGGGGGAAAAATTAAACCAAAGTGATTTTCACTCCCCTCTTCCACGTGCTTACCACTGGGCAGACGGGTCAGCCTTTATTCACCATATTAAACTGGTCAGAATGGCCAGAAATGCGCCTATGCCCCCCACTCTAGAAACCGTACCCTTAATGTATCAAGGGGGAAGTGATACGTTTTTAGCTCCTACTGAAGACATCCCGCAAGTGGACTTTTCCCATGGGACCGACTTTGAAGGGGAGGTGGGTGTGATCACTAAAGATGTGCCCATGGGGATTTCTCCTGAAGATGCCCTGGATAAAATCGTACTTTTTGTATCTATCAATGATGTCTCGTTGCGTGGGTTAATTCCTGCGGAATTAGAAATGGGTTTTGGCTTTTATCAAAGTAAACCCTCGTCGGCTTTTGGACCATTCGCCGTGACCAAAGACGAGTTGGGGGAGGCCTGGAAAGAAGGCCGAATTCACTTGCCTTTAGACGTGGAATATAACGGCCAGTTTTTCGGTAAGGCCAACGCCAAAGAGATGTTCTTCCATTTCGGCCAGTTGATTGCTCATGCGGCAAAGACCAGAAATTTAGCGGCGGGAACGATTATAGGCAGTGGCACGGTGTCCAATGAAGATGAATCTGCGGGGTCCAGTTGTTTGGCGGAAGTCCGAATGATTGAAAAGATCAAAACAGGCGAGTTTAAAACCCCATTTATGAAAGACGGGGATACCGTTAAAATCGAGATGAAAACCCCTAATGGCCAAAGCATTTTTGGGACAATTTTTCAAAAAGTAAAAGCCCTTTGACTATTTTTTATACTTATTAGATAAACAGAATTGTAATTTATGAATCTTGATCTTGGCCTTATGTAGTCCTGCTTCAATGTGTCCTAAATTATAGTAACTTATAGCTTGCGCAATGGGCGCAATAATTGAAGAGGAAATATATATGACTAAAATATATGTTGGAAATATCGCTTTCGGTACTCAAGAAGAAGATCTAAGAGATCTTTTTGGAGCAAAAGGTGAAGTTGTATCTGTAAAGATCATCACTGACCGCGAATCTGGTCGCTCAAAAGGCTTTGGATTCGTAGAAATGTCATCTAATGATGATGCGCAGAACGCGATCAATGATTTGAATGGCCAAGAGTTTCAAGGCCGTAATTTAAGAGTGAACGAAGCTATGGATCGTCCACCAAGACGTGATGGCGGTGGGCGCCCAGGTGGCGGCGGTGGCCGTGGCGGTCGTCCTAACGGTGGCGGCTGGGGTCGTTAATCGTAACTGATAAACAAATGTGAATTCTTTAAAAACGGGACCGAAAGGCCCCGTTTTTTTTATTTTAGCCCTAATTTTGACCCCCTTCGTGATGTTTTTTAAGGCTGTTTGGACTACTTTCATCAGCAAAATACCAACCAATACTAGGGGAGCAAAACTAATGAAAAATCATACACTTAGGGTTTATCCGTCAAAAGAAAACTTACCACGTGAAGAGCAGTTGGCTTGGAAGTTTGCCGAGTTAGCATCTGATCCCGTCGCTGTTGATAAAGACGTTGAAGAGATGATCATCAACCGTATCATTGATAATGCTTCTGTAGCGATTGCGGCGATTAACAGAAGACCTGTAGCCAATGCCAGATCGCAAGCTCTATCTCATCCTCGCAAAGGAGGAGCACAAGTTTTTGGTTTACCTAGTGAACAGACGTTTTCTCCAGAGTGGGCCGCATGGGCTAACGGAACTGCTGTTCGTGAGTTAGACATGCACGACACATTCTTAGCAGCAGACTACTCCCACCCTGGCGATAATATTCCTCCCATTCTGGCTGTGGGACAAACAATGAGTAAGTCGGGCCAAGACCTTATTCGCGGTTTAGCAACAGGTTATGAAATCCAAGTCAACCTAGTAAAGGGAATTTGCTTACATAAGCACAAAAAAGATCACATTGCTCACTTATGTCCTTCGGCTGCGGCAGGTATCGGTACCATGTTGGGTCTTCAAACAGAAAGGATCTATCAAGCCGTACAGCAAGCGGTGCACACTTGCTTTTCTACTCGTCAATCTAGAAAGGGTGAGATTTCAAGTTGGAAAGCTTACGCGCCTGCTTTTGCTGGTAAACTGGCTATCGAAGCCGTAGACCGTGCTATGAGAGGGGAAAATAGCCCATCGCCTATTTATGAGGGTGAGGACAGTGTGGTGGCTTATATGTTAGACGGCAAAAATGCCAACTACACCATTCCTCTTCCAGAAAAAGGCGAAGCCAAAAAAGCCATTCTTGAAACTTACACTAAAGAGCACTCCGCTGAATATCAATCTCAAGCTTTAATTGATTTGGCTTTTGATATGAGAAAAAAGATCAAAGATCTTTCTGCAATTAAAAGTATTGTTTTACACACTAGCCACCACACTCACTATGTGATTGGAACAGGTGCGGGTGACCCACAAAAGATGGACCCTAAAGCTAGTCGAGAAACTTTAGATCACAGTATCATGTACATCTTTGCTGTGGCTTTAGAAGATGGCACTTGGCACCATGTAGACAGCTACACTCCTGAAAGAGCGGGCAGATCTGAGACCGTAAAACTCTGGCATAAGATCAGCACAGTAGAAGATCCAAAGTGGACAGAGCTTTATCACAATCCAGATCCCAACAAAAAAGCTTTTGGTGCTAAAGTAGTTATAACATTCGAAGATGGCTCTACCCTTGAAGATGAAAAGTATGTGGCAGATGCTCATCCTGCAGGAAACCGCCCTTTTAAACGTGATAACTATATTCACAAATTTAAAACCTTAACTTCGGGAATCATTACAGATGCTGAGTCAGCGAGGTTCATTGAAGTTGTACAAGACCTTCCGAACCTTAAAGCAGGACAGCTAGGACTTCTGAACATTGAAGTTCCTTTAAAAGATCTTTTAAATAATGAACGTGATCAACGAGGAATTTTTTAATTTAAAATCGAGGTGACTTTGATCGACTTAAATGTAAACGCTGCTGATAAAAGAAAAAGACTGCGTGCCGATTTGGCTTCGGGAAAACTTTTACGTTATCCAGGAGCATTTTCCCCGCTGGTTTCCATGTTGATAGAACAGATTGGTTTTGATGGGGTGTACATTTCTGGGGCTGTGCTTTCGAATGATTTAGGTCTGCCTGATATTGGGCTGACAACTTTATCAGAAGTTGGCGCTCGAGGCAGAGCGATTGGCAGAACCACTAATCTTCCCACTATCATTGATATAGACACGGGCTTTGGTGAAACCATGAGTGCCGCTAGAACCATTCGTGAAATGACGGACCTTGGAATCAGTGGTTGTCACATTGAGGATCAAGTGAACCCTAAAAGATGTGGTCATCTTGACAACAAATCTATCGTTGAAACTCAAGATATGGTGAAAAAAGTAAAAGCCGCGTCTCTTGCGAAGACAGATCCGAACTTTGTGCTTATGGCTAGAACTGATGCCAGAGCCAGTGAAGGACTAGAGAAGGCCATCGCTAGAGCCAAGGCCTATGTGGATGCAGGTGCTGACATGATCTTCCCAGAAGCCTTGCAAAATGAAGCCGAGTTTGAAGCGTTTAGAAAAGCTGTAGATGTGCCTTTGCTAGCGAATATGACAGAGTTTGGGAAGTCTAAATTGCTGGACACTAAAACTCTAGAAAATCTAGGCTACAATATGGTGATCTATCCTGTAACAACATTGAGATTAGCGATGAAAGCCGTTGAGGATGGACTTCGCCATATCTATGAAAAGGGCAGCCAAGAACAGATCGTCGATCAAATGCAACATCGCAAACGTTTGTATGAAATTTTAAGATACGAAGATTACAATAAATTCGATTTAGATATTTTTAACTTTCGTGTGTAAAAGCACAAAAACAAAAGGAGACGTGTCGTGAGTACAATGAACGTAAAACCAGGGTTAGAGGGAGTGGTTGTTGATAAGACATCAATTTCTAAAGTGATGCCAGAGATCAACTCCTTAGTGTATAGAGGCTATAAGGTTCAAGACCTAGCTGAAAACTGCAACTTTGAAGAAGTAGCTTATTTGTTGTGGAATGATGATCTGCCGAGTGCGGCTCAGTTAAAAGAATTTTCTGATAAAGAAAAAAGCTACAGAGAGTTACCTGCAAATGTTGTGGAGTCATTAAGACAGATCAGCACCAAGTGCCACCCTATGGATTTTGTAAGAACGGGTGTCAGTTTACTGGGTTGTGAAGATGAGAGAGTTTGGGATGACTCTAAAGAGACTAACTATGACAAGGCTCTATCGCTTCTTGCTAAAATCCCTACGATCATTGCTTATGGTTACAGATTCAAACAAGGCAAAGAGTTGATTCCACCTGCAAAAGATCTTTCGATTTCTGAAAACTTCTTTAAAATGTGTTTTGGTGAAGTGCCAGCTAAAGAAATTGTGAAGGCTTTTGATGTGTCTTTGATTCTTTATGCTGAACATAGCTTTAATGCTTCTACGTTTGCAGCTCGTGTGATCACGTCTACAACCTCTGATCTTTACAGTGCGGTCACGGGTGCTATTGGTGCTTTAAAAGGACCTTTGCATGGTGGAGCCAATGAACAAGTGATGTATCTTTTAAAAGAAGTGGGCGAGCCCACAAAAGCTAAAGAGTGGATGCACCAAGCTTTAAAAGAAAAGCGTAAAGTGATGGGCTTTGGCCACAGAGTTTATAAAAACGGTGACTCCAGAGTTCCAACCATGAAAAAGTATATGACTTTAATGGCGAAGTTCACAGGTGCAGAAAAGTGGTTAGAAATTTCTAATGAACTGGAAGCTGTGATGGTAGCAGAAAAGAATATTCACCCTAACTTGGATTTCCCTGCGGGTCCTGCTTACTACATGATGGGTTTTGAAATTGAAATGTTCACACCTATTTTTGTTATGAGCCGTATCACAGGCTGGTCGGCCCATATTATGGAACAAGCGGCAAACAACAGAATCATCAGACCGTTGAGTGAGTACACGGGCTATGGAGAAAGAGCTGTTCCTACTAAATAAGCTTTTTCGTCATTAAACAAATTGGACGATAAAGAATAAACAATATCTAAAAGCCTCCTTTGGGGGCTTTTTTTACGCGGGCGGCGTTGTTGTTTGGAAGGTCTTTAGAAGAAATATCCCTCTAACAAGAGGCACGCCCATCCATGGGCTCTTCCAGTATTTGCCCTGCGGGCAAAACGCGTCACGCTTACTGGAGGCCTATTGTTAGGGAGATATCTCTTCTAAAGACCTTCCAAACAACAACTGCCTGTGTGATTGTGTTTAAGCTGGGATATAGCTGTCTGCTCCGTTGTCCTATTCGGTTATTTATATCATCAACAAAATTAAAAAACTAAGCACGTTCAATATAAGGCTTGCGGAAAACTTACAGATTCCCTATTTTTCATTTCAAATTCAGAGGACCTCAAGGAACCAGAATATGTGGTATCAGATATAAAAAGACTAAGCATATTGGAAGACTAGACTATGGTGTCTATGAAGGTACACATGGACAAAATAGACTGCATTTACATTTGCCTCCAAACATGAAACGCCATATTTCAATTGATCCAAGAAGTTTATTTGATTAGTTTTTGATATTAGAGGTTAAAATGGATACAGAACTAAAGAGAAAAAAAATAGAAGAAATTGTAAATGAGGTATTGAAAAACAACTCGGATCTTTTTGATTTAATGGATATGTGGCCCCTACCAAAAGGTCCTTTTCTTCCAAATGAAGAAGAGCTAAGACATGTCTTAGATCACTATGTTGCAGATCAGGATATACGCTCTAAAGAGGTTGAATACGAAGAATACCAAAGGGAAGAAGTGTTAGAAGCATATAGAATTTTTTTAGATTCAAATAAATGAGATACCAAATTGGGAAATTTTTAAAACTTAAAAAACAATTATTAAATGTATGTTTGAAAATAAAGGCCGAAGATGATTTGCTCGTGGTCTGTTGAGTTGCTGGAAATAGTGAGTATAAATGCTTGAAATTACGGGTTCTTAAAAAAAACAAACCCGCACCTTGACACCCTTAAAATAAAACCCATCTTTATATTGTGCATAGGGAGCTTCTTCTGGTGCACCTTCCTAGTGTTTCTAGAGCGCTGGGGTGTTTTAGAAGAGCACCAAGCAAACAAACAGAGTTTTTTAACTATGTTTCACAAGGAGGTTATTTTATGAAATGGGTAGTCCCTTATAATTCATCTTTAGGTCATAGAGCACTTTTTGATGATTTTGATCGTTTAGTAAATTCATTTTTAACACCACTGGATGCGCAGACTGTAAACTTTAAACCAGCTTGCGATATCGACGAAACTGCAGACCACTATTTGGCTAGTTTTGATCTCCCAGGTGTAAAAAAAGAAGATATAAGTATAGAAATTAAAGACGGGTATCTCACAGTTACAGGTGAAAGACACCGAGAAACTAAAGACACAAAGGCTCAGCACTATGAGCGAAGCTATGGTAAGTTTCAAAGACGTTTTTCTTTGCCTGAAAAGATTGACCCTAAGCAAATTGAAGCTGCTTTTGAAGATGGTGTGCTTCAACTTCTCATCCCCAAAACCAAAGAAGCTGAAGGACATAAAATTGAAATTAAGTCTAAAGCTTCTGGAGGTCTTCTAGACAAGATTTTAAATGTAAAATCGAGTAAAGAAGAATAACAGTTCCCCTTGTAGAAAGAATCTACAACTCTTGCTATCCTCAATCTCCTCCGATTGGGGATAGTTCTTTTGGTTATGTGAGTATGAGTGGCCGATCTGAATGAGGGTGGGACATTGTCTGGATAGGATAATTGAAGGCCTTAGTTAAAATCTCAGAAGTTAAGACTGTAGTGGGAGGACCAAAAGCCAGAACTTTGCCTTGATCTAAAATTAAAACTTTATCAGCATACTGGGATGTCAGATTGAGATCGTGCAAAATGGCAATGCAGGATAAGTTGTGTTGTGTGAGGTTTTTGACGAGTTTCAAACTGTGGTGCTGGTGTGAGATGTCTAAGCTGCTTGTGGGTTCATCCAAAAGTAAGAGCCTTGAATGTTTGACATGAGTAAGCTGCGCAAGAACGCGGGCAAAATGGACGCGTTGCTGTTCGCCCCCAGACAGAGTCAAATAATTTCTTCTTTCATAGCCTTTAAGGCCCACGTCCGCCAAGCAACGCTCTGCAATTTCAATGTCCAGTGTGCTTTCGGTTTGCCTTTGTTGGTGAGGGATTCTCCCTAATAAGACCACTTCTAAAACCTCATAAGCAAAATTCAGAGTTGTACTTTGTGGCAAAACGGCACGTCGCTGAGCCAGTGCTTTGATTTTATATTCGGAAATATTTTTACCAAAGATTTCTATGTAAGATTTAGGATTAGAAATTTCCGTTGAGATGTGTTTAAGGAGTGTGCTTTTCCCCGCGCCATTACGACCTACGATGACGATCAGTTCATTTGGACTCAGGCTAAAACGCACTTGAGACAGTAGGGTTTTGCCTTGGATTTGATATTCGGGAATATCCACTTTAAGTATCATATTCCCCCACCAAGCCTTCGATTTTTAAGTAATAGGTATAAAAAGAAAGGAGCTCCTGTAAGTGAAGTGACAATGCCGATGGGCAGTTCAGAAGGTGTAACTACAGTGCGTGAAAATAAATCAGCTAGGACAAGGAGTGTGGCTCCTAAAAGTGCGGTGGCAGGGAGTAGCGTTTTGTGATTGGGGCCCAGCCATAGACGTATAAGGTGAGGGACTACGAGACCCACAAAACCAATCATACCTGCTACAGCCACACTGGCTCCAACACCCATGCCTACCAGCACCACAAGTATGCACTTGACGGTTTCAACAGAGACTCCTAAGTGCTTGGCGGCATTCTCTCCAAGTAAAAGTGCATTTAAAGCGTTAGACCAAAAAGGAATAAGGAAAATACTAAGCAAAATGAGTGGAGAGACACTGAGAATAGAAGACCAAGTTGCTCCTGCCAAAGAGCCCAATTGCCAGAAAGTAATAGTGCGCAACTGCTCATCTGTGGATAGATATGTGAATAAACCTGTGCCCGATGTGCATAAGGCATTGATGGCAATCCCCGCCAGTAACATAGTAGCAATGTTTGTCGTGCCATTGTGCTGAGCCAGCATATAAATAAGAGCAATGGTGATCACACTACCAATGAAGGCAGCAATGGGCAGGGTATAGATTCCAAAAATATTGACCCCCATGACCACAACACAAGCTACAGCTAAAGACGCCCCACTAGAAACACCCAGCAGACTTGGGCTGGCAAGAGGGTTGCGAAATAACCCTTGCATGGCTGCTCCCGATACAGCAAGACTTGCCCCCACAAGCATACCTAAAATTACACGAGGCAACCTAAGGGCTAAAAGTACGGCCTCTTGCTGAGGAGTAAAGTCAGTAAGAGGTGAAAGACCTAAGCCTTTCAAAAGTATTGAAATCACTTGCAGCGGTGAAATAGCCACGGCACCTATCCCTACCGACAAGACGACGGTCGTGATAAGTGCAGGGAAAAGAATAAACAAATAACTCTTACGTCCTAGACTAGTTATTGTTATAAACCTCGTTGAAAAGTTTTGCAGCAAACTCTGGGAAGCGCGGCCCTATCCATCTGACTGTGTTATCAACAACAAACACATCTTTATTTTTTCCAGCAGGGGTGAGGCTGACTCCAGGCATTTTCAGTGCGCCTTCAAGTTTGCCTACAGCATCCAGCCCTCTTTGCATCATAATGATAGAGTCTGGTGAGGCTTGAACCATGGCTTCGGCAGTAAGGGGTTTAACGCCAGTTGCAAAGTCGGCGGCATTTTGGGCACCGATCTGTTCAATTAAAAAATGAGAGCCTGTTTGCTTTCCATAAATGCTGGCATCACTTGGGCTATGGGCATAGAGAAAAAACACTTTCTTTTTCTCTTTGACTGCGGCTGCTTTTTTGTTCAAGTCCTGGACCTGTTTGTTGATTTTTGCAATCAGGGCCTTGCCTTGTTTTTCTTGCCCTAGAACTTTGGCAATGATGGAGATGCGTCGCTCTAAACCTTTGTAACCGTCTTCGTACGAAGTTTGGAGGATCAGTGTTGGGACTTTTGCTGAACGCAGTTGTTCAGCACTGGCTTTAGGAAGTGAGTCTTCGGTGCTGATCACAAGATCAGGCTTAAGGCTGATCATGCCTTCCACACTAGGACGATAGGGATGACCAAGTTTGGTGATAGAATCCGCAGGAGGGAAAAACAAGGCGCCATTATCAACACCAACCACAAGATCAGCCTTTCCAAGTTCATAAATGATTTCAAAGGTTGTGGAATTCAGAGCTATGATGCGTTTAGGATGAGTGATCTCCACTTTGACTCCATCAAAGCCTTTAATGGTTTTGGCATGGGCTATAGATGACAGCATTAAGAAAACACTCATAAAAATTAAAGAACATTTACTCACGATCAACTCCTTGTGTGGGGTTTTCGGGGTACCCTAACATCAAGAAGCTTGGATCACTACAGTTGGGCCCATTTCTTTTGAAATCTGGTTTCATTTGAAAGCGTGATGATTGATGCGCTACGACTATGGTTCTAAGATTTCAGCACTCCAAGCGACCGTCCCGATAGAGACAGCCGCTTGACATTGAAGCATTACGGCAGGAGTTTGTTCTTTCATGTACGAATTATTGCTATTTGCCTTTTCGATATTTGCGGGGTTCATTGGTGCCATTCTTGGATTGGGTGGTGGGATTATTATTGTTCCTACGCTGACGTTGTTGCTGCATGTGGATATTCGTTACGCCGTAGCAGCAAGTTTGATTTCTGTGATCGCTACGTCCTCAGGGGCGGCCTCTAATTTTTTAAAAAGTAATTTGACCAATCTTCGTGTGGCCTCGTTTCTGGAAATGGGGACAGTGTTTGGGGCTATAACGGGCTTTCTGATTACAAGTTATGTGAACGCCTCTTTTTTATATTTTTTGTTTGCAGGATTTTTAATTTTTTCATCCTTAATGATGCTACGTCAAAGGCATGATCGCGTGGCCACCCACAATCACCCTTGGTCTGACAAATTGGGTTTTGCAAGTCAGTACCCTGATAAAGCAGGCCGACTGATTGATTATAAAGTGGAGAAAGTCTTTTGGGGTCTGTTTTTAATGTATTTTGCGGGGATACTTTCGGCTTTGTTAGGAATTGGCAGTGGTGTTCTTAAGGTGCTAGCTATGGACAATGCTATGAAGCTTCCTATTAAAGTGTCTTCAGCCACTTCCAACTTTATGATTGGGGTGACGGCAGTAGCAAGTGCTAGTGCGTACTTTGTTAAGGGTGATGTTCACCCCCCACTTGTGATTCCAGTGGCCTTGGGCATTATTATAGGTTCATGGTGTGGAGCAAGGACCATGAAGAAGATGGAATCTTCGACAATCAGAATTATTTTTATAGTGATTATGTTTATTGTTTCGATCCAGATGATTTATAAAGGGTTACAGTCATGAATGATAAGAGCTTTAACCTTATAATTTCAAATTTATTTCGCTATGGGATCAGGATGGTGGGAGTTCTGCTTATTATAGGTTGGGTGAGCAGTATCAATTTTACAGAAAATGTTTTTCTTCAGTATCAGACCTACCAACAAAGCAACCTCATTCATGATTTAAGTAAAGCGTGGATGGCTGAAAAGTGGGGTATGATACTCGCCTATTTGGGCCTAGCTATTTTAATATGTTTGCCTGCCTTAAGAGTGGTGTTTACAACGGTGCTCTTTGCGCGAAGAAAAGAATATAAGATGGTGGGCGTTACATTATTGGTCCTATTTGGGTTGATTCTGAGTGTGCTTACAGGAATACTATAGGATATGTTAATTTCATTCTTGATTGTGATGGCGATACGGATTGCAATCCCTTGGCTAAACCTGGGGGGGTGGACCTCGCTAGTATTAGACATTGCAGTCCTTAGAGCTGTGTGGTCTGTTTTTGAAGCCCGACACTTCATAAGGGTTTTAAGAGAATGGAGCTTTCTAAGAGTTCGTGATCATAGACAGGTCCAAAAACGCTTCACTTTGGATATTATTGTATCAGGTTTAAAAATCACATCTCTATTTTTTGTTGCACTATGGTTCTCAAGATGGATCATTGGTTATAAAAATGTTTTATATTTCCCAATTGATCCTCAAGATCTGACCCATTTAGACGTATTTATTTTTTGTCAAACTACAGCATTGATCCTAGAAGCGGGTTATATTAGAAGGCTGTTACTGCGTTCAAATATGACTATAGGGAGACAAATTTTATTACAGTATGGTGTGGCGATACTCATTGCCACGCCTCTTCTATTGATGCCATTTTCTTTAAACCCAGGAGAGGAACTGTCTCTTATTGATGCTGCCTTTGTGGCAGTTTCAGCAATATCTGTAACAGGATTAAGTCCCATTGATATCGGCTCAGTTTTTTCACAAACTGGCCTTATGATCATTTTGGCTTTGATTCAACTTGGGGGTCTTGGGATCATTTTGGTTATTGCGGGATTTTCTATTGCGCGCTTTGGTCGAATGTCTATGAATACAATTTTAATGGGACAAGAAATGTACGGGTCAAGAGTAGGGGATGTGCCCAGATTTCTTGGACGTGTCGTTATGTTGACATTCGTTGTTGAGGCTATAGGATTTTTGTTGCTCTATTTATGTTTGCCTAGTGACGCTTCAAATAGATTTTTTACTGCGTTATTTCATTCCGTTTCAGCGTTTTGTAATGCGGGGATATCTACTTTTCCTTCAGGATTACAAGACAGCCCATTTCATTTCTCAGCCTTAGCTGTGGTGTGTTTGTTGATTATTATTGGCGGGATGGGCTTCCCCATTCTTTTAGACATCTTGTCAATTATGCGTTCCCCTAAGAAAGGGATTGGGCATTTAAGTGCGTACACAAAGCTTACGCTCACAGTAATGGGAATTTTATTGGTGATGGGCTCAGTGCTCTTTTTTGCTTTTGAAACGGCAAGACCTGATGAGCAAATAGGTTTTTTCTCTCGATTAGGTTATTCGATTTTTTATAGTGTTAGTAGTAGAACGGCGGGCTTTGGTGTGGCACCAACAGATGCGTTGCATGCTTCATCCCTGTTCTTTTTATCATTTTTAATGTTATTAGGCGCTAATCCTTCTTCAACAGGGTCGGGAATCAAAACTACCACGGTGGGGGTTTTGTTTTTGGCAATTTACAATAGTATCCTTGGGAAAAATCAAGTCGTATTTGCGGGACGAGCCATTCCTGCCACGGTGGTTTCCAGAGCCTTGACTGTGGTGGCTCTTCATATTTTTGTGGCGTGTACAGCACTAGTGGTCTTGGTTTTAGTCGAACCTCTGCCCATAGGACCACTGGCTTTTGAGGTGATATCGGCACTTTCTACGGTTGGGTTTTCTATGGGAATTACGCCAGAACTTTCAGTATTTGGAAAAATTGTTGTTATAACGTTAATGTTGGCGGGACGATTTGGGATTTTGGCGGTTCTGCTTATGAGTATTGGAAGTCCTGCGAATGTTAAGGTTCGCTATCCTGAAGACGAATTTTTTGTGGGTTAAAAGTATATTGGTCAACGAATATGCCAAGTGTGAGGTATAAAATGAAAGAAAGAGTTTTGGTTATTGGTATTGGACGTTTGGGCTCGTCACTCGTGAGGAACCTGTATGATACGGGAGCGGAAGTGATCGCACTAGATACAGATCTAGAAAATATTAACTCTGTAAAAAGTAAATCTCACTTAGCTATACAGGGAGACGGAACCGATATTGAAGTGCTCAGAGAAATTGGAGCAAGCACAGTGGATATGGCGATCGTAAGTATTGGTGAAGACTTTGAGGCTTCCGCTATGACCCTTACAAATTTAATTGAACTGAATGTGAAAAGAGTGGCTGTGCGTGCTCCGACCACAAGGCTTGCGCGCATCTATCAAAGCATAGGGGCCCATGAGGTGTTTTATGTTGAAGAAGATATGGGTAAGATTTTGTCTCTGCGTTTTATGCGTCCTTCCATTAAACATGAAATGGATTTGGGATTTGGATTAAAAATGGTGGAATGGAGCCCAGGCAAGTGGACGCATGGTAAGACTCTGGCTGAACTCAAGCTTCCTACAAAATTCAAAATTCAAGTAGTGGGCTTTAGAGACCCTGTAAACCCAAAAGAAATCCTAATGCCTACGCCTGACTACGTTATTAAAGGCGAAATACTTGCGTTGATTCTTGGACATGATAGAGATATTCAGAAGCTTTTAGAGCAATAATCTAATAAGCGGGGGGTATTTATGAAGGTGATGAGTCGCTTGTTCCCAATGGTCGTGTTGAACGTTTTGATGTGTATCGGTTTTGCTCATGCTGGTGTGTTTTCTGAGATTGATATTTTAGTCAGAGAGGCCGCTATTGCTGAGGTTCAGAGTCAGTACACTGAGCTACAATTAGATCGCGCCTTTTATGACATCACCTATGAGGTGGCGCAAGATTCTTTGCCAGGCTGTCATTTTACATTGCTAGGTGAAATGTCTTTAGCAACAGATATGTATGAGTTCACGGCCTGCGTGGTGGCTCATAGTAAATCAGATATTGTGGTGACAATTATAAACTTGCAACAAAGGAACTAAAAATGAGTCGCATTCATTTTTTTATCGCATCAAATATAGTTATGATTATTCTTGCTGTAACCATGGTGTCTCACCAGAGCCATGCGGCCCAAGAGAGGTCTGTCTCTGTTCAAGGAACTTGTCTGCGTTCGGCTCAACCCAATCGTGCTAGCATTACATTTTATGCAGAATCTTTAAATAAAGATGCGCAGGCGGCTCTCAAAGATGCGGTCAAAAATTTTCAAGCCGCAAGAGCTGAGATTCAAAAGTTACAACTTAAAAACCTAGAACTCGAAACTGTAGAAAACACGGTTTATGAAGAAAAAGTTTGGGAGAACAACAAGCACGTATTTAAAGGTTATAAGGCCAGAGTCGGTTTAAAAGTTGTAACCCAAGACATTAGTAAAATTGGTGAAGTGATCGCTGTTGTAGCAAAAAAAGGGATCAGTAACATTGGACAACTGGTGACAGATATGTCGCCTGCAAAAAAGAAAGCCGAGCAAGAAGCTTGTCTTGAGCAAGCCATTGCAAATGCTAAGTCTAAGGCCGCTCGAATGGCCAAAGCAGCAGGCGCAAAAGTAGGAAAAGTGATTAGTATCGTAGAAGGTTATGAACAGCGCGGATTTGAACCACGTCCTATTGCCTATGCAGATAGCTCAAGAAGTGCTATGGTCAGCTCTATGGCAGCACCAGAGTCTTCGATACCGTCGATTGATGTTCGAGCTCAAGACATTTCTATGAGTGTCAGTGTTATGTTTGCCTTGGAGTAAAAATGCCACATCTTTATCCTAAAATCGAACCGTTTAAAACAGAACGAATCCAAGTCTCTGATTTGCATGAAATTTATATGGAGCAGGTAGGTAACCCTAAGGGACAACCAGTTATCTTTTTGCATGGTGGACCTGGAGGAGGCTTACATCCTGATTATCGCCGCTATTTTGATCCCGACTATTACCGAGTGATCTTGTTTGATCAAAGGGGCTCGGGGCAAAGCACGCCCCATGCTGAATTGAAAGAAAATACAACATGGGATTTGGTTGCCGATATTGAAGTGATCAGAAAGCATCTTGATATTGATAAATGGATTGTATTTGGTGGAAGTTGGGGATCGACGTTGTCCCTTTCCTATGCGGTAGAGCATCCAGACCGTGTTGAAAACTTGGTATTACGTGGAATTTTCATGTGTCGCCCTAAAGAGATTCAGTGGTTCTATCAAAAAGGAACAAGTTTTATGTTCCCAGATTTATGGCAGAAGTACGAAGAGATCATTGAACCCGCAAAGCGCACCAATATGGTCAAAGCTTATTATGAACTATTAACCCATCAAAGCTCCGAGGTTCGTTTAGAAGCGGCCAAAAGATGGAGTCAGTGGGAAGCGGGAACATCGCACTTGTATTATGACCAAGATGCGGTGGATGACTATGGTGATCCACATAAGGCTCTCGCTTTTGCGCGCATTGAATGCCATTACTTTATGAACGATGCCTTTTTTCCTTACGATAATTTTTTACTGGCACAAGCTGAAAAGTTTAAGCATATCAAAGGCTGGATTGTGCAAGGACGTTATGATGTAGTTTGTCCTCCTACCAGTGCATGGGAACTGCACCAGGTTTGGCCGAACTCAGAACTTGTGATGATTCCAGATGCAGGGCACTCTATGTCTGAACCAGGTATCCAAAAAAAATTAGTTGAAATCATGGATGGACTAAGAAAGTCAGAAGCTCTTTAAAAGAAAAGGTTCAGACCAATTTGTCCATAAAAGCTGTCTTCTAGACTTGTAGGATTTTTAGGTTTCCAAGAATAGCTTTCGGCGATAAAAAATTGTCGATGAAACGCATAGCCAAACTCTGCATCTAGCATAAGATTTTTAAGTAAGGGAGCCTTGAGTCCCACAAAAGCTTTGTGCTCTTCGTGAAAGAGTCGTTCTTTATTATTAGTCCTTCCGTATTGAAAGTAAGACTGCTGGGATAAATCCACGCCTGCGTACACTCTAAACGGTCCCATAATATGATAAAAGATTTGGCCTTTAAAAATCCATGGGACCACAGCAAAAATACTAGTGCTCCACTTCGGAGCAAACTTCCAATAGATAGAAGCAAAAGGAGCTCCAAATGTTCCGATAAAATCTTGGCTATAAATGTAAGTATAAGCAAAGAAGGGAAGAGGAATATTATTCAGAATAGGTCGGTTATTAGAATAGTTGAGCAAAAGCGTCCACCGTCCTTTGGGACCGTAAGCAAAACTATAAATGGCATTAAGATTAAGTGTGTTTACGGAAGAGTCTTTGAAAGGCTTGTCAGATTTTGTTCCATAGCCACCGTAAAAGCTCAGTTGACGGGTTTCAGAAACTTTCTGTGAATACGTGAAGCCAAACTCAGAATCATACAGGTCAGTGATCCCTGTAGTATTTGGAGTCACATTTAAGTGAGAGTATTTGGTGGTAAATTTAAGATTAGAGCCTTCATTTTTATAGAGAGTAAATAACCCAAATGCGGTTCCATATTCGCTGCGATCTTGGTTGTAACGTTCACCACTAAGTTTGATCTGGTGTCTTCCAGGAGTAGGGGCTCCTAGGTTGCCTAGATCTGAGAGGCTAAACCCATAAGCTGAGTGGGGAATCAGAGATATTCCTAGAGCCAGACAAAATATAAGTGCAGCCATCGGGTTTGAAAAATGAATGAAGCAAAGACGTGTCATTCAATTAGATTAGCAATGATTTGAATAAAAAGAAGTATAAAATGTGAAGGTCAAGTTTTTGGGATAAAGCATGTAATCACATTCAAAGAGCGATATTCATTTATTGTGAATTGAGTTAAGGTGAACTTATGGAAGTATTAAAAAGTCATAAGTGTTTTAATGGGGAGGTTTTCTTTTGGAAGCACACCTCTCAAGTGACGCAGACACAGATGAAGTTCTCGGGTTTTATTCCGTCTAAGCCTCAGGCTGCGATCATTTGGCTTTCAGGACTTACTTGCAATGAAGAAAATTTTATCACTAAGGCAGGTTCGCAAAAATACTTATCTCAACAACAGCTGGCTATTTTCTGCCCAGACACCTCTCCACGAGGTTTAAATTTACCCGAAGAGCATTCCTCTATTGAGTTTGGGAGTGGCGCGGGGTTTTATGTGGACGCACTGGTGGACCAGTATCGTGACCATTACAAGATGTATTCTTATATTTCAGAAGAGTTTTATTCTTTGGTGCAAAATGAATTTGGATTTAATCAAAACATATCATTGATGGGACATTCTATGGGAGGGCATGGGGCCTTAGTGATTGGTCTTCGAAATCCAGAAAAGTTCAACTCCATTTCTGTATTTGCTCCTATAGCCAACCCATCACAGACCCATGGTAAAATTTTAGAAAGATATCTTGGAGGAGATGAGGCTTTATGGAGAGGGTATGATGCGTGCGAGCTATTGACCGCAGGTTTTGGCCACCGTAACCCGATTCTGGTGGATCAGGGTTTGGCTGACGAGCTTTTGCCTGAACGACTTTTAACCTCAAGATTAGAAAAGGCCTTACAGGATGCGGGACAAGCTTATGACATGCGCTATCGGCCAGATTATGATCACTCTTACTACTATATCTCCACGTTCATTCATGAACATATAGAGTTCCATAAGAAGTATTTGAATAGATAAATGAAAACTTGTTTTAAACCCCGTTCAGTGGCCTTCAGACACACCTGCGGGGGGGTCTGAAGTAGAGGGTTTCATCTTCTTTGGTTACTTATATTAGGGTTGGCGTCTTCTTTTGAGCGGGCATCTAAGTAAAATAGATGATCTAGTTTATTTCAGACCTTTAAGTGTGGCTGCAAGCTTGGGGTTAGCGTTTTCGTAGTTTTGAATTAGCATTCTCTTTTCGTGAGCCTCAAGGCTAGAAAGGGTCTTTCTCATATTGTTTTTATAGTCTTTAAGTTTGCTGTTGAACTGTTCTCGGGGGACGAATTTAGAGAGTTCTTGAAGTTCTTCAATAAGACCTTGTGTGTAATCAATTTCGGACTTGGCTTTTTTGACGTTGAATTCAGACCATAAGTCATTGGCCATGGCATTGGCTGAAAACAAAGAAAAGATAATAAACAAAATCGATAGTTTCATACGTCCCTCCACTATACGACACACATATACATAATAAGCAATTGCTATGCCATATATCCTGCAACTCAATGCAGAAGCGGCGTACATGGCGTTTACGATGGAAAATAGATTTTCAATTTTTTTTGAATTTGTGTCTTAATTTTGTCTTCTATAGATACAGATTTATGAAGTTTACTTCACAAATACAAAGTATTTTACCAAAAAGTGTCAAAAAGTAAGATTAAATTGGTCAAAAATGTATATCTAATGTCTTCTTTTGTGCCAAAATGTTTTGAAAATCACACTCCGTGAGACACCGTAAATAAAGGGTTTTGTAGTGGTTTTGGGTGTCCCAAATACGAGCCGATAGATGCCCTTTGTGATATGAAGAGAGGATCATAGCAGGCGTGGAAACCACGCCAGAGCTTATTTTTTACATGTATTGTAAAAGTATATAGTTTTTAAAATCTCGGCCAAAACAATGGCTATAGAGCGTATGAGGCTGGGTAATTTATAAAAGAAAAGTGGAGTGAGGATAAAATTGAAGGTCCCTATAACTAGATAGGCCGCTAAAAATACTTGTAAAAGAGAAAGCACCCATGCGGTCTTTTTCTTGTTCACAAAAGCATAGATTTGCGCTGCAAACAAAGGGATAGCTAGCAAACGACCCAGATAGTTCATCAAGATGGAAAATGTCATAAAACCCGAGGAGTTGCTAAAGGCATCCAATGGTAATGAAGTGCTAAAAATCGAGACAATGGCTGCGCCTAAGGACACCCACAGTGACAATAGGATAAAGTAGTTTGGGTTTTCAAATATGGGAAACAAGTATTTTTTTAAAATGTCATCGTTGTTGTTCATAAATACATTGGACACATGTTTTACAAGGAAGTCAATGTAAACACAGCAGGTAGAAAAATAGACCGCGCTTTTCCATCGGAGTCTGAACCCTGAAAATTAGTATAAGTTATCTGCTATTGATAAGTCTTTGCTGTAAAAAAAGTTAAAGCATTTATATATTTTTAATATAAACAATACGGATCATTTTTGTAAATACACAACATCAATCTTATATTTTTTATTTGTAGGAAAATTATCAGGATGTATGACAAGATTTAATCCGTCCAAAATAAAATTTGTAATTGTGACACCATCAATTTTTACTATGATTTCGCCTTTTGGTAGTACAGGAAGGGTAAATTCAGTTTTGGTGATTTGACCCACATCTTTGATTAAAGATTCAAAGTGGGGAGTCCAATCTGACTCGCAGATGTTAAAAATATTTCCGTTAGTGGCTTGAGCCAACTTGATATATTGTGATCCAGGGTTATCAATACAAGGGCTTATTTTTTTATCAATACCGATAAATCCAAAGATTTTAATATGTGCAAGATCTAAAAGTTTAGAAAGACCTAGTAAAAACACATTAGAACTGATCTCAGAATTGTCATCAGAGACAATGACAATGACTTTTTTAGAATCGAAACGAAGACTTTTCCCGATCATCTGTGGGAGTAGTTTTAAAAACTGAACCAATCCGTCGCGACTATTGATATACTGTACAATCTGTCTGTAGCCTCGTGACAGGGCCCACTCGCTTAAGGCCATCCCGTGCGAACCTTTGTTGTTTGTAATTAAAGTAAAGTTCAGTTTTGAACGGTCTTCAACGCTTAATAAAAATTTTCCAATATTCTCACGGATGATTTGAATCTCTTCTACCATCGAGACAGAGTTGTCTACTACCCAAATCATATCTACGTTAGATGTAGTGTTGATGTCTCTATCAAAGGAATAGACGACGGTTTCTGGAAGATCAATGCTATTGTCTTGGTCTTCTACGGATGTGCCGCTAAATTCAGTTTTACTGCATCCTGCAAAAATAAATAAAACGCTCATCATAATGATCAATGATTTTGATAGCACTTTCATGTTTACCTCGTGGCCTTTCTGGCTCCTACAAAGCTTTTAACGGATTGCTATAGTCTTTGGTTGAGTCTAGTTTGGACAAAAGGAGAGGATGAGAATGTGCCATAGAGCTGGAACAAGCCCTAGGTCTAGGGAGCTATATGGAGTGGGTCTTAAGTTTGAATAAAAGTGTAAAACTATAACACAAATCTAAGCCTAAAAATCAGGCCTTGTTGAGGATAGGTAGTGTTACTAAAATGTTTTTATGAAAGCTTTCCTCTTTTTTTTATTTACCTTTTTATTTGTGATTTCTAATTTACAAGCTGAAGAGCTGGGTCGTGGTGACACAGGCGACTCAGGTAGAAGTACCCCAGCTCACAGAAGCAGTAATTCGCCCAGCCAAGATTTGCAGGATTTGGTCAGTCGAATCAATAGCTTTAAAGGCTGTTCAGATAAAGTGTGGCCAGGCATGCAAATGCCAACGAGTGACATGGCGATTGTGGATGTGGATGGTTCCCGTTGGCGTATCCAAAATGGAAATTTAGTTCCCGCAACGGATTTGCCAGCAAAGATCAGCTTTAACGGAGGGTATGCAGTAAATAGCAATAAAACTCCACGAGAAGTTATACTAGGTTTACAAAATCTACAGCGCGAAAAAGAAATACGTGAACAGATGGAGGCTGAGGCTCAAGAAGCCAAGACCACAGGACAAGAAATGCAAGATCCCTACGCTTCACCTCATGATTCTGCTTTATGTAAGCAACTCAGAGAAAAGTTTCGGAAACAAAACAAGAGCTTTGCCTCGAGTGGCTCAAGTCCTGAGCCCTCTTTGACAGATTCTGCATTCATGTTGGGTGTCCATGAGGGCTTTCATATTTGTGACCAAGAAGACAAATGGCACTATCAATCAAAAAAAGATAGTGGACCACGAAGGTCTGCCTACCCTGCGGTCACAGAGCCAAGGCAACTTCGGTATAAAACGAAACGCGCTTTGATGGAGGCCTTAAAAACTACAGACACCAGCCAACGTCAGAAGTATCTACAAGAAGCAGCGTACTGGCATAAACTCTATAAGTCTAAATACGGCGAGGGAAGTGCAAATCCAGAACCTCACGAAGCGACAGATATTATAGAGGGTTCAGCAAGGTATGTGGAGATTTTAGCTAATGCCGTAGATTGCAAAAAAGATATAAGCTCTACGGAGCTAGCCAAAATCAGTCGTAAGGCGATTTTGGATAATGTGGGTGTTTCACCTGAGGCCACTTACGATATGGAGTCCTACAGTTTGGGAGCCTTAGCGGGCGCTTTATTAGATCAAAATCAAAAACAAAGTCCTGCATGGAAGATCAAATTAGAAAAGGACAAAGTGTCTGCCTTGGATCAGTTGTTAGGTCAGGTCAAACCACAGAGAGGAGCCTTGTCGGCAAAAGAGACTAAGGCCCTAGACGAAATTTCAGAGACACCATCAAAGGTGGCAGAAGAGTGTTATGCTAAACCCAACATGAGACAACTTGCAAATTATAAGAACGATGAATATGTATGGGTGTCTATCCCTACACAGGCATTTCGTGGCAAAGGATTTTATGATGGTTCGTCTGTGATTCCAGGAACGAGTTATGTAAACATTGATTCCTATGCCAGTGCGGGTGGTGTGGATGTCGAAAATCAACCTTTGGTGCAACATCCAAGTAATCCTTGTGGAGCCACAGGAACCTTGATGGTTTTGGTCAAGAAGAGTTCCATTAAAGGCAATCAAGTGAATTATGATAACTCTTCGGGACATCCTGCTGGCAAAGTATCGGGAACGATTAACCCGACGCCAAGATCTTCATCCTCATTGGGAACCGTTTACTGTGCCTCGAATTGATAGCGAGTGATTAAGTAAGCTGACTTTGAGGGTGAGACATGAAGTCTGTGGTCATTTTCAGCTTGCTATTCCGCGTCCATGTGAAAGTCATGTTTTCAGCTCAGAGAAGCTAGTGTAAGCCCTTCCTTGTATGTGGTTATTCAGGCTTGTGGCTATTGAACTTTTAATGTTGGGAGTAACGTCTTCGGCGTATGCCGTTGAAGTGGCGTTCTTTCGTCAGTATACGCCCTCAGGTCAACTTGTGGTTTATGAGGCTGGGGGAGAGTTTGCGCATGTGGCTCTCTCTTATCAGGGAAAGTGGCTGCATGCCCATCCTTATGGTGGTGTTCAGCTGTCTCATCATATTTATGAGATAGGTTTTTTAGATTATGTGATCCTCGAAAATAAAAATACACCTGAACCTACAGACATGTTTGTTCATACGCAGTTACAAAAGGGATTTGATATTTTTGCGCAGTGGACGGATGCAGGAAAAACATATTGCTCTAAATTGATTGCAGAATTTTTTGGAATTCAGCCGCGTACAATGTACTTCATCTCTAAGGACTGGGTGGGTCACAATCCTCCGCGTGGTCAGTTAGGAATTTCACCTGATGATCTGTTTAAAGAGCTAATTGGTAAAAAAGGGTTTCAGATGAAGCCAGAGACAGGAGCACAAGGCGCAGTCAAAACTCACGATCGGTTGCTGACCAAGGCAGCGCCCCGCTCGCCACAAAAAAGAAAATGTGTAGGATACCTTACTAGTCAATAAATTTAATATGGTTCAGTGCTGTGGCTGTGACTTTATAATCGTTTTTATAATTATTGGGCCGAGAGGTTTGCGATAAAAGAATCAAATCTTTTTTAACCTGATAAGCATAAACAAGAGTCACAAAAACTTGTCCCTTTTCTTTGGTGGTAAAAATATAGGTTTGTGTTCTGTACCCGTTGCTGCTTGTAAGTGGAGTTTTTTGTTTAAGAGAGGCTTTGTTTTTAAAGTATTTTTTATTTAAAAACATCTCAAGGTGATCGACCGTTTTGTTGTTGGGCATGGGTTGCTTAAGTACAAACATAGAAGGGACAAAGTCTTTTCCATTCTTGTTTAATAAACCTCTAAATTCAAAAACATCAAGGTTTTCCAATGTAGATGCGGTTTGTTTGGGTTGATAAGACCATCCAGGCATAACAGTTGAAAAGGTGGCATCTTGATTGGCGTGACCAGTAAGTGGGAGAGAAATCACAAGTGTAAATAATATCTTTGAAAGTAATCCTTGAAGTTTGTTCATATTTTTTTCCTATTCAACAGTTGCTGAAGTGCTAAAGACAGGAGATTTGATGTTATAAGTTTTTCCACTTTGGTGTTGGATGTCGATATCCATTTTCCCGCCAAATACTGAAGCGGTGGCTACAAGTTTTCCGTTTGGCTGTTTACATATTTGTGTGATGTTATGTTGACCCATGTCTGGAGTGGATAGGGCCAGCCCACCGCCTGCATCGACTAACTTATACTGTTTGCCACTATCAGTCGCACTGAAGGTGGCCTGTTTTCTCTCAACAATATCCTTGATACTCATTCCAGGAAGCGGAGCTAGCAAAGACAAATCGTTCCAACGAGAAATACAAACGGGTCCTGTAGGTTTCTCTGGTTCTGGTTTAGATTCTGCAGCGGGAGCGCGCTCCTCCGTTTTTGTACTTGCGGGTGCGGTTTCCTCTTTGGGAGTCACATCGGCAGACTTAGTGCTCAAATTTGGGATCTGAGTGTTGGGTTTCACTTGCGAAGACGAGCATCCTATCCATGCCAGTACGATAGCTGTTAAAATGCTAATACAAACGAGCTGTAATTTTGTTTTAGTTTTCATCCCCGTTTTCCTCGGACCTTCTTCTCAAAGATTAAATTTATGCATTCGTTGGTCTTATCGGCTATTTATGAGACGTCTAAAAGAGATTTTATTTATTTTTCTTACTTCAAGTAAATTTTTTTATGGATTTAAAATACAGATGTGGTGTCCTCTCAAAGCGTCTATTTTTGATACATTTAGATGTCACTGTGTCCCAAGACGAGGCGTGATTTTATGCCTCTAGCCCACCCTAAATTTATTACCAAGTATGAGAGGATATTTGACCAAAATAGGGCAAATGTTTAGGGTTGGTCCATCTTAAGAGGGGGAATTCCGTGCGGCAATTTTTGGGGGTATGGCTCTTATTCATGATGACCTGTTTTCAGGTTTCAGCTATGGATACGAAAGGACTTGAGGCGTGGTCTCAGGAGCTGATCGAGCAGCTGTATTCTAAGCATAAAGCTAAAGAGGTTTATATTGGCGGGGGAAGCTCCAGAGCCTTTTTAGACCATATTTTAAAAGGTAAGCCCTTGGTGTTTAGGGACCTCGATTTAGTTATAAACATGGATCGTGAGGTCACAAGACAGATGGCCTTAGAAATGGGCCGAAGTCTACAATCAGAAACCGTTGGAGAGTTTTTAGAGCATGAACTGCGTCCTAGGCCTCGTACCAATCCCCAAAATCCAAAGGACTTTGGTTACAACGCAGGATATGGGTTTTTCTTTTTGCCAGCAGTGGCTCATCATCCCACTTTAGATTTAACGTTGATGCACTCTTATGAAGATGTGAAGTTGAATGGGATTTTAGATGTGGACCGCGTGCGCATCTATATCCCGCAAGGGATGCGTATTACTGAGGTGGCTAGAAAGATTGTCAAACTGGGTTACGAAGGGGCTTTTAGGGAAGGGCTTATTGATGATCCCTTTCGAGGTTACTTGTCTTGGGAGGCCTCTCGGATTCATATTGTTGAAAAGAATCAGTTGAGGCTTGATCCGCTCAACATCACTTTGAGAATTGTTCGTGGAGCTGCAAAAATGGAAGCCTTGCCTTTACCTGTGGCTGCTCGTGAAGCGATACAGTGGGCCTTTGCAGAGACTCCTAATGAGCTGAATCAGTTTCAGGGATTACGAAATTTTATGAAGCTTTTAGAAGACCCAGCCGTGACTCAGCAAATTCAAGAGCTGCATAAGTTGGGCTTGCTAGAGCGTCTGTTGCCTCAGGCCTATGAACCTCTTTTGAAAATGAGTGAATCAGAGATCGCAGCTGCCCGTCGTAATTCGTATTCAAAAAATTTAGGATTTAATGTTTTGGCGACAGCTCTCAATGACACTCCTCCGCGTCAGCTTAAGGGTCTATTAAGTGACATGTATTTGATAGAGCCTAAGGGAACTTTAAATTTGATCGCTCAACTTAATGATTGGTTTGTGTCTGAGCCTCTGCGGATCGGATATTTTACAGGTGAATTTGCGCCCTTTCATCGGGGTCATCGAAGTGTTGTTGAGGCCGCTCTTAAAAGTGATAAGTTGGATTTTGTGTTTGTCATTCCTACGCCACATGCCTCGAACAATCCGAAAACTCAAGTCTTCTCGGCACTGGAGTGGGAAGAGAGGTTGCGGTTTGTGGAATTGGGTTTAGAGGGTTTAAAGCAAGCCGCTGTTTTTCCTACAAAACGTGTTTTAGATACGGAGCGAAGTCATACCTTAAGCTCTGTTTTAAATTCTTTACAGCAATATTTAAAATCTCGTGATCCACTGACACATGTATTGGGTATGGACTCTTTGTACAGAGTGATTGACCGAGGGCTTTTAGATTCTGACCCTAGGCCTCGCCTTGTGGTAGCGCGAGCAGGTGTGCCACGTCCTCATCTGCCCTTTGATAGATACGATATAAGTTTTGTTTCTGGTTTGGGTCATCCTGTTTCGGCGACGCAGATTTTACATAGTATGGCGATGGGACTTACGGTGAAAGACGCAGCTCCTAGTGTTGTCGCTCAAATTAAAAGCACCAAGAGGTATCAAGAAATTATAGAGAGTTATAAATCTTGGCGTGTAAAGTATGAAGAACTACTTATGCCTGCCAAGTCACGTGCTAAAAAAACTTTGTTTGTCCATAATAGCATCAACTATGCGGGCAGTTATCAAGAAGGCCTAGAGAAACCGCCTCAATATCTGTTTGAGGCTACTGTGCGAACTTTGCAGACCTATAAGAATATTTCTGAAGTGGTGATTGTCATGTATGACCTACGGAGTTTGCGTGAAGAGTGGTTTTCTTTCAAAGCAGATTTAGATAAACTCTTTCCTAAGGTAGAGACTAAATTTGTGCGAGATGAGGCCAAGCATTATACCCCAGTAAATAAAAGAATAGAGGTTTTTCATGCAGGCGTGGCAAATGGGCTGATCTCTCACTTTCCCGATCACATGTATGGCAAATTAAGTAGTGGTGCTAGGTACGTGCTTTATGAATCTGGTAAAATCTATGCAAGCCCACTGTTACAAGGGTTAGTGCAAGTAGACGTTTATACTGAGGATATGCTGAAACCAAAAAACTCTACAGAATCACATCCCTTAGACATCGTTCCACAAGCCGCGACCTCTCGTGGTAAAAGGTGTGTGGCGTTTTTACGCTGATTTTTTGTCTTTAATAGGTTTACTTTCCTTTTCTGGAAAAAGCTGTACTACATTACTAAGATCGGAAGTCGATTTTTGTTCATCGTGAATTTTTTTGATCAGACGATCATTTTCTTTTAAAAAATAAAGTTCTTCATACTCTGATTTATGGAAAAAAGATTTGTTCTTCATACGTCCCGCACTCCTTTTAACTCTATAATTGTAAACCTGCGTGTTAGAAAACAAAATGAAAACCCCATGAAGAGATAAAAATGAGACACAGTGCATGTCATTGTGAAACAGACAAGATGACAGCCCAAGGCGCAAGATGTTTTGTTGTTGGCTTCTTTGTGTTAAAACTTGAAGTTGCACTCAATGCAAGGGCTATATAAAGGGAGACCAAATATGAGTTTGAACAAGGCCAGTTATATTTTAGTTTCTCTAATGACAATGTGGGGTTTGTCAGTTCATGGCAAGGAGTCGGTTAAACCAAAAGAACAAATAAATTATAAAGTCACTCCTGTAACACAAGTCAAAGGCATACCTTGGGGAATAGAGTTTAAAAATGAAAATGAACTGTTCATCAGTATGAAAGACGGGCAGCTATTTTTATACAATATCAAAAGTAAGGTTTTGCAAGATATTAAAGGCGTTCCTAAGTCTAAAGTTCATGGACAGGGTGGACTTTTAGATATCATGTTGCATCCTGAATTTGATAAGAACTCAAGAATATATTTTTCTTATACAAAAGAGATAGAAGGAAACTTTACTACAGCTCTGGCCTTTGGAACTTTAGAAAACAATGAAGTGAAAAATCTTAAAGAATTTTTTGTGGCTAACAACGCCAGCAAACATTCGATTCACTTTGGTTCAAGGATAGTGCACGACGGCAGTAAGTACATTTATTTTAGTGTAGGGGATAGAGGCGAGAGGGATCGTGCTCAGAGTCTTGCGGCAGACCAAGGCAAGATTCATCGTATGACCCTTGAGGGGCAAACGCCTGAAGACAATCCCTTTGTTAAAAATAAACAAGCCAGAAAGACCATTTGGAGTTTTGGGCACAGAAATCCACAGGGTTTGGTCTATGATCTTAAAAATAAAATTCTTTATGAACACGAACATGGTCCTCGCGGTGGAGATGAAGTCAATATCATTGAAAAGGGTAAGAACTACGGATGGCCTGTGGTGACTTTTGGTCGAGAGTACTATGGACCAAAAATCAGTAAACATACTTCATTAAAAGGCTACGTAGACCCTATTTACCAGTACACACCAAGTATTGCTCCCTCTGGGCTTGAGCTTTATACAGGTACAAAATTTCCAGAATGGACAGGGAAACTGATTTTGGGTGCGTTGGCTTACACCCATCTCAATGTGCTCGACATTAAAGATCGTGCAAATATCAAAGAACAGCGGATATTTCAAGACCGCAAAGAACGTATCCGCGACATCAAGCAGTCTCCAAGTGGCGACCTCTACTACTCCACAGACAACGGCCAGATATATAAACTTGCGAGGTAATAGGGTAGCTTATGAACGTTCATAGTGTTATCTATAAAGTCTGGAAGGCGACAAAGGGTGCGTCACCAAACTTTAATCTCACAAGCGTTAGCTATTCTTTAAGGTAAAACATGTTGATTTATGCCCTGCTCTTTTTACTGGCCCTTTCTACATCGGTGGTGTCGGCTGTAGTGGGAATGGCGGGTGGGATCATCTTGCTTTCTGTCTTAAGCGTATTTTTTCCTTTCTCTTTTGTAATCCCCGTGCATGGTCTTGTTCAGCTCGTTAGCAATTTAAGCCGAGCCGTTCTATTGCGGGCTCACATTCATAAGAAGATTTTTATATACTTTCTTATAGGTGTACCTATGGGAACACTTTTGGCTGTTTTCGCACTGAAAAGCTTTGCCGTTGGAAAGTTGCCCCTCTATTTGATTGTGCTTCTGGTGCTTTACACAGTTTTTAAGCCTAAATCCCTACCATCTATTCGGCTTCAGTATTGGCAGTATGCACCCTTAGGTTTTGTGGCAGGTTTTTTAGGAATGTTTATTGGGGCCACGGGCCCCTTACTTGGGGTCTTCTTTTTGCGTGAGGATTTAAACAAGAAAGAGATCATTGCGACTCAAGCCTCAGCCCAAATTGTGAATCATTTTTTAAAAATCCCAGCCTTTCTTTTTTTGGGTTTCGACTTCATTAAAAACATCGACCTGATCTCGGTGATGGTCATAGGGGCTATTGTGGGAACAGAATTAGGGGTTAAAATTTTGGACCGTTTAAGTGAGCGCTACTTTGTGGTTTTATATAAAGTAGTGTTGTTATGTGTGGCGATTTATTTGGTGATAAAAAACGGACTTTTGTGAGTGATGTACGTTGTGGTGCACATCCTATTTCAAAAGCAATAGCCAACCTCTTCTTATTCAGGGGGCCCCAAGCGAAGCTGTGGGAGGGCTCTTGCCAGGAGACGCCTTTTTGCCTTTCTATCGGGCGACCCCTATTTTCGGACTGCCTAATCCTTACTCTGACAAGTCTTAAACCGTTGCATCAATAAAGGTTTTGGCCCCTTTGGCCCAAGGATTCTTTTTCAATGGGATGTCATTTGAGATAAAGTCCTTGTTCTTCAACTTGGCTTTACTATTATAATGGGTAAGACCTTCGCATGTGCGGCCTTACCATTTAATACAAATATTGAGCGTAGATATTTAAGTGAGACGTTTAAGTATAGGGGCAAAGCCAGCGTAGGGACACAATACGTAGATGAATGAGTGATAGCAGGTATATTTTTAGAGAGAGGGAAAAATTGGAAATAGAGGCAGTAAACCGCAACGCAAGAACTGAAAAGGCCACCACAAAACCAGTGGCTAAAAACGCAAAAACAATTCAAAAGAGAAACACTCAGTTTACGGATAGCTTTTCGGAAGAGATCTTCAATCTGACTTATAGATTTGGAAACGAAAATGATGTGAACGAACGTCATTTAAACGTGGCCAAAGACTTAGCCTCTGTGGAACGTCCTGAGCTGCAAGAGTATTGGACTGAGAAATTTTTAGACCTTTTAGAAGACTTTAAATTCGTCCCAGGGGGAAGAATCACGTCTAACGCAGGAACAGGCTTAAAGGGTACAACCTATATCAACTGCTTTGTCAGTGGCTTTAGAGGCGAAGACCAAGACTCTATGGTGAGCATCATGGATGAGTTACGTCGTCAGGCTCTTATCTTAAAATCTGAAGGCGGATATGGGTTTTGTGCGGATGTGATGCGCCCTCGTGGAGCTTACGTAGAAGGCATTGGAGGGGACTCTCCAGGTGCTGTGAAATTATTAGAGATGTGGGACACGCAAAGTGCCGTGATCACTGCTGGCAGTGGTTTAAAGAAAAAGAATAATAAGGGTAAGAAAAAAATCAGAAAAGGGGCCCAAATGGTCACCATGTCTGTTTACCACCCTGATATTGAAGAGTACATCACGGCAAAACAAACTCCAGGACGCTTAACTAAATTCAATATGTCTCTCCTTGTTTCAGATGATTTTATGAAGGCCGTTGAAAACAATGAGCCATGGAATTTGGAATTTCCAAATTATGAGACTGCGGCTGAAGAGTATAAAAAATATTGGAATGGCAATTTAAAAGAGTGGAAGTCTAAAGGCTTTCCTACTGTAGTTTATAAGACTTTTGCCAATGCGAACGAATTGTGGGAGCTCATTATGAAGTCCACATACAATCGCAATGAACCAGGTATTTTATTTATTGATACCATCAACCGTTTGAATAACCTTTATTACACCGAGTACATCAACGCCACTAACCCTTGTGGAGAGCAAGTTTTACCTGTGGGTGGATGTTGCTTATTGGGTTCGATCAACTTAACTCAATTTGTAGATGTGAAAAAACAGAACTGGGACTATGACAAACTTAAAGAGATCATTCCTATTGCGGTTCGTTTTATGGACAACGTGAACGATAAAACTCAAGTTCCACTTCCAGAACAGGAAGACAATCTACAACAAAAGCGTCGTATTGGTTTAGGGGTTTTGGGTTACGGCTCAGCGTTGATGATGCTTAAAGTGCGTTATGGTTCAGATAAAGCCATTGAACTTACAGAAGCTCTTGGTGAATTTATGATGAACGAGGCTTATAAATCTTCGGCCTTGATTGCCCAAGAAAAAGGAGCCTTTCCATTATTTGATAAAGAAAAATATCTTGGTGGTGAATTTGTAAAGAAACTTAAACCCGAAACCAAAAAGCTTATTGAAAAGCACGGGACAAGAAATAGTCATCTTTTATCTATTCAACCTACGGGCAACAGTTCAGTCTTTGCCAATAACGTGTCTGGCGGATTGGAGCCGTTATTCCTAGCGTCTTATACGCGCACATCCATGCAACCTTTTACACCAGAAGGAATGGGCGTTCCTAAAAACATCAACTGGGAAGCCAAAACCTACGATGTTGCTGGTCCTAAAACTGAATGGAAATGGGCTAAAGAAGGGGATGAAAGTATCCTAGTGACTGAGTTTAATGGTGAAGTGTGGAAGTACGATAACTCTCGCGGGCTTTTAAAAGAGTCTCGTATTCGAGATTACGCGGTACGCTTTCACGAAGAGAACTCCACTTGGGAAGACAATGCGGACTGGGCCGCGACGTCTTTTAATTTAAATATTGATGACCATATCAAAACTATGGGTGTCTTTTCTAAATACATAGATTCGGCTATGTCAAAAACAGTAAATATTCCTGCTGACTACCCTTACGAAGACTTTAAACGTCTTTACTATGAGGTGTATAAGACAGGAACTATTAAGGGCTGTACATCTTATCGTGAAGGCACAATGACTGCGGTCTTATCCTCTACAAGTACAGCTGCAGGAGCTAACGAGATCGTTAAAGGTGTGCCAAGAACTAAGGCCACTCCAAGACCAGACATTTTAGACTGCGATATTCACCAGATCACCAGCGCAGGCGAAAAGTGGGTGGTGATTGTAGGGCTATTGGACAATGACCCGTATGAGGTTTTTGCCATGAAACAAAGTCGCTTGCATTTGCCTAAGCATTTGACTCATGGAAAATTGATCAAAGAAAAATCGGGTCTTTATGTTTTGGAAACCAAAGATGGTTGGGTTCTTCGTGATATCAGAAACTTTTTTGAATCTGATGAGCAAGAAGCACTCACGCGTATGATTTCCACAGCACTTAGACATGGGGCTGATATTGAATTTATCGTATCGCAACTGATCAAGAGTGAAGGGAACATCACTTCTTTCTCTAAAGCGATTGCGCGTACGTTAAAGAAATACATCACTGAAATCACAACTATGAAGTGTACGGCTTGTGAAAGCCAAAACATCAAGCTGCAAGAAGGGTGTTTTGTGTGCATGGATTGTGGCAGCAGCAAGTGCGAATAGAATAAGTTTGTTCTTTCCGCAGAGAGCATGAAAAGATAATGTTCAAGCCTCCTCATCGAAATTGAGGAGGCTTTTTAATGTCGGCTATCTTGGAACTTTAAAATTTGAACTTCTAAAAATATAAGGATTGTAATGCTTGTGTACGTTAAAGTACACGTTTTCATCTCTATCAGTCGATCAAGAGGGGTGCAGGATCAGTTTAAATCAAAGATCATGGCAGCCGATGGGTTCAGAATCATCAAGCACTGTCGCTTCCGAAGCGAGACTCACTTCCTGATATTGAAGGAGATCGGCTTGGGTAGGGCGAGCGAGGTGTCCAATTAACTCTTTTACATAAAATTCTTTTAAACTTTCTGGTGTTACTGAAATCCCGTTTTTACCCATCACAGTAGCGGGCCAAAAAGTTTTGCTAGAGTAAAAACACTGATAGTCGTTTTGAACCTTAAGTTTATTTTTAAATTGAAACACATGCCCTTGGGTCGCTGGAATATACTTGTCTTCGTGTTCGCGGTAAAAGTAACAGTGCCCAATCTCGTGTAAGATCACGGACCACAATCTTGAAATTTGATGGAGTTTAGGATCAAGGTCCTCGTGGGAAAATAAAGATTTGTTAATAAGGATGGCGTTGTTCTCTGCCGAAAGAACACATCGGCCATCTCCCGTTAGTGTATCTGTAACAAGTATGGGGATGGATTTTAAATTTCTAGGAGACCCAAAATGTCTTAAAAGTTGTTCGATTTCAAAAACCACAGATTCAATCTCGTGTTGATCAGAGATGCTGGCGATATTCACAGGAACATCGGTAGTGGGTAGGTCGTCCATGCAGCCCATAAAGGCCAGAGATAAGATAAAAATGATGAGAGTACGATTTCTCATGCCCCATCATAGGATTGCATTGGTCATAATAACAGAGGCCCAACCCTTAAACTGGCCTTTGGGTAAGGGTTTTAGGGGATATGTCTTAAGAATGGTAGGTTTGTAATAAGAAGCAACAAAGATATTTTTTAAAGCGACAAAAGCACTTTCACCCTTGAACTCGCTAGAAATCGCATATCCAAAATCTTTTTCAAAGCGAGTCATCACCTGTTGTAGGTTATGGAAAAATACTTGTCTTTCTTTGTTAGACATAGTTTTAATTTTTTCAGTACTGGGAAGAGTGAAAGAAGTATTCGGTTGTCTCTTACTTGATTTAGCAAGAGATGCATTGGGGCACAAAACTAAACATAAACCAATTATAAATAATATTTTTCCATAGATCTATTCTAGAATATACAGATCAGGTCTTAAATACTTAAAATAAAAACTAGGCCTTGGTATTTGGTCTAAAGTTCATAAGATCAAAAAAATAAAATCTCTACTGAAATTTAAGCATATATGGTCCGAGTGTATAGAGCGACTAAAGCCAGTTTAGCTGACTTTAAGCTTGATATTGGGACTAATTTTTTCTAAAAGGCTGATCAAGCGGTCTGTAGAAAAACCATTTAAATGATTATGTAAAATTTTGCTAACCTTTCCTTCATCGACGCCAAGTAGTAGGGCCATGTCCTTTTGAGAGATTTTAGTTTTAAGTTTGTATCTTACAAACTCTTGTTGTAGGTCGTAACGAAACCTTTCTAAGGGAGTTGGGTGCTCTGGGGGCCCTTGTGTTCCCTCTATTTTTTTGATCTTTTTGAGAGCATTTTTAATTTGTTTTTTATCTGGAAAACCCATGGTTACCTCCTGTGTACGTTCACAACGCCGATATAAATTTGATCGTCTTCAAGTAACCAAATAAGCCGATACTTCTTACCTTCACATTCGTGCGGATCCGTTTTAAAATAAGAGAATGGTGGAGTTACATCTACGGGTTCAAAGGTTCTGTCATTTAGTGTGTAAATCAGCTTGAGAATCAATTCATCGCTGATGCTCTCCGTGTGCTTATCTTCATAGTGAGGGTCGATAACTACGTGTTTAATTTTAATATCGTTGATGGTTACATTTATATCGTATTTGCGTCGCCTCATTTTTACCCTATCAAAAATTGCCATATATAGCAACTTTATTTTCTAAAATTGATTTCAAAATACCCACAGAGAACTATTGATGGTTTTATAAGCCTTGATGATTGGAGCGGAATGCAATCTGCTGTACTGAGGCATTGAGAGATATAGGGTTATTCTATGTCCGATCGTCCTAGAGTCGTGAATGGGATATCGAAGTGGGGGCAAAACAAAACTCTTAAAGTTCTTCTTTTGCAAAGAGTAATTTATATTTGATTTGAGAGATGATGTTACTTAAGAGACGCTAAATAGAATAGGTGAACGAACATATCACGCCGTGTAAAACCCATAAATTATAATAAAAAAATCAAACCTGCTGTATACGAGCGGAAGGAAAATAATGGGTTGAGGGGTGTTTTGTATGAAAAGAGATAATTTAATTATGACAGTGCTATTGTGTGTATTTTTGTTGTTTGTAACTCAAAATCAGGCGACAGCTAACGAAGACTTCACCGCGCGAGTGATACAATTATTAACCTTAAATGGAGCCCAAGGAGAAGCGAGATTAAACCCTAAAGTGGTTACTGATGATGGGTCAGGTACATGTCAGCTTTCGTTTACCTTTCTGAGTTCAGACCGAGTTGTCATCGACTACGACTTTCAACTTTCAGGGTTCTTTAATGATTTATATGGCAGTGATGAGTTTCAGATCACACAGGTGGACACAGATCCTGCGTATGGTGATTTTAGCATGAGAGCGACCAGTGCCAGTGGAGTGGTTTTTTCTTTAACCTACATGAAACCAAGAACAACGTTTAATAATCCAGCTTTTGTAAATGGACATTTTCATTTTAGTATCAAAACCTCACCTGACAAAGTTTATGATTGTCATGATGATGACCCAACAAAAAGTAGCATATAAAACTGCTACCAAAAGGGGCATTAGCTGTGGTTTTTTTGTTGAGTGCAAAAGGTTTGAACTTTTCTTGACAGTGGCCCAATATGCTAGTTATTCCATAGGTTATCCTAAAGTTTAATTGAAACATTTTACAGTTAAGGGCTTTGCATGGATGTTGCCTACATTATATTTCCAATCCTATTGATTGCCGTAGTTTTAGCGTCCGTTTGGTTGGAGAGATGGAGTGTGCCCATTATTTTAGTGGCACTGGGCGCAGGGATCCTGTTTGGCAGCGATTTTCTTAATCTTATGGCCTTTGACAACTTTGTTCTGGCAAATCAAATCGCCAACCTTGCTCTAGTCTTTATCCTCTTTAATGGTGGGCTTTTAACCAAAAGGGTGGATTTTCGTGCCGTAGCACTGCCCGCAGGGGGCTTGGCCACTTGGGGCGTAATTCTGACAGCCCTTGTGTTGTTTTTATGCCTCCATATCGGGTTGGGGTGGTCTTTAGAGCTCTCTATCCTTCTTTCTGTCATCATTTCGTCAACAGATGCGGCCGCTATTTTTTCTATCCTACGTCGTCAGTCCTTACCTACAAAACTTTCTTCTACTGTAGAAATTGAAAGCGCGGCTAACGACCCTATGGCGGTGTTATTGACCACAGTGGCAGTAGCAAGTCTAAGTGGTGGTGAGAGTTTTGGTCTTACAACGGTTCTGTCTTTTTTCTGGAAGTTTGGGGTAGGACCTATCATTGGTTTTCTTATTGCTCGTTGTGCTGTGTGGACCTTCAACCGCTTAACCACACAAGACAGAGGCTACTATTACATTTTATTTATCGCCTTTGTTCTTCTTATGTTTGGCGTATCCGAGATGGCTCAAGCCAGTGGTATGCTTGCGGTGTTTACGGGTGGTTATGTTCTGGGAAATTCTACTTATGTGCATCGACGAGGTGTTTTGAATTTTTCAGATGCCGTTTCTACCACAGCAAACATCGGGATGTTTGTGTTAATGGGAGTCTTAGTATTCCCCAAACAATTAGCAAACGTTTGGCTTGAAGGGACTCTTTTGTTCTTAGCCCTTTCTTTTGTTGCGCGTCCTGTAGCAGTTTTTGTGGGAACTTTGGGCATGGGCATTAAAATTCGGCATAAAATATTTGCGAGTTGGGCAGGTCTGCGTGGAGCCGTACCTATTGTTCTTGCCACTTATCCCGCAGCGGCAGGGATGGATATCGCCAACGATGTGTTTAATCTTGTTTTCTTTGCTGTTCTTCTTTCAATCATGATTCAAGGTTCTACACTGGGCATGGTAGCCAAGTGGTTAAAGCTTTCGCTTCCTGCGCGCCCCAAGCCACTTGACCTCCTCCCCAAAAAGAAGGCCATGGGTATCTTTAGAAGCGTCGTGACAAGTGGTCCTTAAAGCCCTAAGGAGGATAAATGAAAAAAACAAGATACACAGAAGAACAGATCGTGCACGCCCTTCGCAGAGCCGAGTCTGGCGAACGAGCCAAGGAAGTTTGTCGTAGCCTAGGAATAACCGAGCAAACTTTTTATACATGGAAGAAGAAGTATGCAGGGTTAGGGATAAGTGAGCTACGCAAGCTAAAACAGCAAGAAGACGAGATTCGTCGTTTAAAGAACCTAGTAGCAGACCTCATGCTGGATAAACAAATGCTCCAAGAGGTGGTTCAAAAAAAGCTCTAAAACCTGCTAAGAGACGCGATCTTGGTCAGTGGTTGGTCAAGAATTTTCGCGTGAGCCATCGTAGAGTTTGCAGGTTATTGCGTCTGGCTCGGTCAACATATGACTATAAGAACCACCCTAGAGATGATCGTGCAGTTCGGGAAAAGATCATCAGCATAGCGCAATCAAGGCCACGTTATGGCTGTCCACGCATACATGTCTTACTTAGGCGTGAAGGCTGGAAGGTTAATCACAAAAGGGTTCATAGGATTTATAAGGAAGAGCAGTTATGGGTACGCACCAAGAAAGTTCGTCGCAGAAAATTTACAACTGAGCTAAGAGTTACACCTCCTACCCCGACCAATCTTAATCAAGTTTGGACAATGGATTTTGTGCATGACCAGTTGATTGATGGCCGTAAGATACGGATGTTAACCATAGTTGATAAGTTGAGTCGAGAAAGCCTAGCAATTGATTCTGGGTATGGCCTTAAATCAGAACAGGTTATAGAAACACTAGAGCGTTTAAAAATTTTCAGAGGAATTCCAGAGGTTATATGTGTAGACAATGGGAGTGAATTTACATCAAAAAAACTTGATCAGTGGGCTTATATAAATGAAGTAAAGTTACATTTTATTAGACCTGGAAAGCCTACAGAAAATGGGCACATAGAATCGTTTAACGGTAGACTTAGGGATGAGTTTTTAAATGCAAATCTCTTTTCAAGCCTTGAGGACTTCCAAAGAAAGGCGGAAAGATGGCGTATAGAATATAACAATTGGAGACCTCATTCATCAATAGGCAACTTGACACCAAGAGAATTTGCTAGGAGAAGAATGAATAAACAGACCGCTTGTTAATGCGTTGTCACTCAGAAAGATACTGGCTTTGTCGATGGGGATAGATCAAATGCGTTGTCACTCAGAAAGATACTGGCTTTGTCGATGGGGATAGATCAATCCTCCACTTCAGTCCGATTATACATGGACTGGTTTTTGGGGGTAGGGTCACCTACTTAGTTTTTATATTTCATGTCCGGTTTCATGCGAAATTTTGGGCAGTGATGTACACTCAAACTCATTTTAAAATGGCTCACGATCTTGTCTTTGTGTTTGCATATAGACCATGTTGTGACCAATGCTTTCCCTCTTTATGTTAGAAGACAACCTGAAGCCTCTCTCCTTCATCAAATATTTAAAAATCATTGGCTGGATTTTTTAAGTTCTATACAAAACCATGAAGATGAGAAAATTCTTCCAAGTTTTGTCATTAAAGAAATAGAGGATTATTTTAAATGCGGAGTTTTAGCTAATGGTTTTGTTAGACTTTACTGCAAAGACTGTCAAAAAAGCCAACTTGTCGCATTTTCTTGTAAGAGAAGGGGGTTTTGCCCAAGTTGTTGTGCCAAAAGGATGAACTTTACTGCTAGTCATTTGATTGATCATGTTCTTCCAAACGTGGGAGTCAGGCAATGGGTATTGTCTTTTCCATTTCAGCTTAGGTTTTTAATGGCATACAACCCAAAGCTTATCAGTCAAATTCTTAAAATATTTATTAACGCCATTCAGTTTAGGTATCGAAGAAAGGCCAAAAAGTTGGGTTTTAAAAATACTCAAACAGGAGCTGTCACAGTTATCCAAAGAGCAGGTGGGGCACTGAATTCTAACGTGCATTTTCATACACTTTTTTTAGATGGCATCTATCATCAAGTGAACGGTAAATTTTGTTTTTACTCTGTTCTTGGGCCTAATAATGAGGAACTAAAATCGTTAGCGCAAAAGGTAAGAAAAAAAGTAATTAGGTTACTGGAACGACAGGGCTATTTTGATACAGGCCAAGATCAAAATGGATGGGTTCAAGACAGATTAACTCAAGCCTCTATTATGCAGATTTCAATGGCGGGTGATCGATCGGGTAAAATTCTTCGAAGACTTAAAAATGAACTTTTTAGAACCTATGTAAAGCATTCTCCTGATGGCGGGGTTAATATCAGTGGCTTTAGCTTACATGCCAATGTGAGGGTCCCAGCAAACAAAAGAAAAAAATTAGAAAAACTCTGTCGGTATATCAGCAGAGGACCTGTCGCCACGGGCAGAATGTTTAAACTACCAAGCGGTGATATTGGCTACAGACTAAAGCGTCCATGGAATGATGGAACAACACATATTATATTTTCTCCGCAAGAGTTAATAGAAAAACTAGCGGCAATCATTCCACCCCCAAGGGCGAATCTTATTCGATATCATGGAATTCTGGCTCCAAATGCTAAGAGTAGGAGTCAGATTGTGCCAAAACTAAAAAGATCAGTTGAAAAAGAAAAATCTGCATCCAAGAGAAAAACTAACAACATGACTTGGTCTGAAATGCTAAAACGGGTGTTTTTAATTGACGTCACAAAATGTCAGTTCTGTGGTGGTTCATTAAAATTAATCGCTACAATTAAAGAAAAGCAAGCCATCCAAACTATTCTTGAAAGTATGGGGTATTTAGCCGTTGCTCCGAAATTCAAACCCAGTTTGGGACGAGCGCCGCCCAAACCCAGAACATTCATTCATGATTCTGATGAAAGTCAGCTTCCTGCTAATTGGTAATCTGGAGGTTAGGGCCAAAGTGTGTCTAAATCTATGATTGCTTTGAAATAACTCTCAAAGAATCTTTAATTTTCCTTTGTTAACAGCCCTCTTCTGGCAAAAAAGCCGAAAAACTAGCCAAAGGACCTAGGAAAACCTTCTGATAATTAACGCTTATGTTTTGACCTGGACTTAAAAAGGGCGTTTGTTTTTCCTATACTCTTATCAAAAAAGGCAAGTATACACAATCCAATGCACACAATGTAATATTAAATCCAGATTCTAAAAGCTTAAATGTTTTATACAATGATGTGATTTTAAACTAAGACAAAAAGTAAGAGTTTAATCTAAATCATGTCATCTAAGAAATAAGAACTCAGCTGACTGCGTCCATTGAGCT
This sequence comes from Pseudobdellovibrionaceae bacterium, assembly GCA_023954155.1. Lineage (NCBI taxonomy): Bacteria > Pseudomonadati > Bdellovibrionota > Bdellovibrionia > Bdellovibrionales > Pseudobdellovibrionaceae > Pseudobdellovibrionaceae bacterium. The sequence goes on from JAMLIO010000001.1 coordinate 488,861, forward strand.
TAGATTTTTTATATATAGATCCACACTGTGCCCTTACCGTTCTTTCATTTGAGCTTCGTAAATCAGCAATCTCCTTCAAGGATAAACCTTTAAGAAGAAAACCCGCCACATCAGATTCTGACTTTGTCAGCCCCCATGAGCGAAAGGTGCGTTCGACCTCCCCTCGAAACTCTTCTTTATAGGTTTTAACCTGTCCCTGTAAAGAGTGAATTTCCGTTTCTCTTTCTTGAAGCTTTTGATGTAAACTTTGAAAAGTAAGGTTTTTCTTTTGCTCTTGGCGATACCAAATGGCCACAAAATAGTTAAAGCCTAAAATTGACACAAAAAGAACAAAAATCTCGAAGAATAAATGCTTAGCTGGAATCCCATGTTTGAAATCGAACCAAAGGTCAAAGGCGGCTAAAAGCATTAAACAGGCAAAAAAGATCACTTTTTGTCTGTCCGAATGTAGTAAGGGCATAAAATCATCCTAGTATAAAAGTACTAAACAAATATAGTAAGTCTTTAATATAACTACGATTAGTCATAGGCACAATTTACCATTTCATTTTTTAATGCGTTAATAAGGGTATGAAACGATTAATTTTGGCTTTCTTCCCCCTTATTCTTTTTCTATCAACCCCTAGCTGGTCTCAAACAGAGACAGTCCCTGATACTGACGATGTTCCAGAAAATATTGTCAGTATCAGGGAAAACTCAGCACGGATCGAAGACCTTAACGGAGAAATTCAACTTAAATTTGATTTGGATGTTAAAGACGGTTTCTTTGCGTATGAAGACAAATTTGTTCTCGAAATAGAGTCTTTTCAAACACTTCAACTTAAACTAGATCCCATTGTTTCTTTTTTCGATAAAACATTTCAAAAGACCAAACGCGGAATTAAAAATAAGGCTCAAGCCGTAGCTTGGCTTTCAGCAAACAACAGCAGCATTTTCCAAACGGACTCTGTTATTTTGAATTTAGAGTATCAGGCTTGCACCCCAGAGTACTGTTTATTTCCAACCACCACCAAATACAAAATGTCTTTATCCAAAGCCGAGCAAAACCTACTTAAAAATCACAACCAACCCTCATGGCTTCAAAAAGGTTTACTGTATGGACTGCTTTTTGCTTTTTTTGCAGGCTTTCTGACTAGCCTCACCCCTTGTGTGTATCCTATGTTACCCATCACCTTGGCAGCCCTTGGAGCCCAAAAACCAAAAACCCATAAAGAAGGTTTTCTTAAAGGTCTGACCTATGCCCTAGGAATGGCACTAACTTACTCCTTACTTGGGGTCTTTGCCGCCACCACAGGATTTATGTTTGGCTCTATTCTATCTAACGTTTATTTCTTAGGGTTTTTAACTTTAATTTTATTTATTGCCGCCTTAAGCATGTATGACGTGTTTGAAATTCAAACACCGAGGTTTTTGCAAAATCGATTTTACAAACATCAAAACTCAACATCTTTAGCTGGTCTTTTTATGACTGGTGTTTTTTCAGGTTTAATCGTTGGTCCATGTGTGGGCCCGGTCCTGATTGGCATTTTAGGATATGTCTCTCAATCCCAAAGTTTTATTCTAGGATTTGGACTTTTGTTTTCTTTTGCCATGGGTCTAGGAACCTTAATTATTGTTCTAGCCACTTTCTCTAACCTTATCGATAAGATTCCTCGTTCAGGCACATGGATGATTACGGTTAAAAAAGTGATGGGGATTTTATTTTTAGGTCTTATCTTATATTTCTTAAAACCACTAATGAACATCAGAGAACTCACCGTGGCTGCATCATTGATCTTTGCCTTGTTTGGTTTGATATTATCTTTCAAATCTTTCTCCTCTTTAGATTATACACTTCTAGAAAAGTCCTTATATCGATCCGTTTTTATCTTTTTCACTTTATTAGCCATTGCCGTCTCAAGCATTGGCAACGAACGCTTTGAAAGAGTCTTTGGATACAATATGTCCACTTTTGCTGAAACCCATTGGGAAACCTACAGTGATGAAATTTTTGAACAGGCAAAACAACAAAACAAATATATCATTTTAGATTTTTATGCGGACTGGTGTGCCGCTTGCCGAGAACTCAAACACAACACATTTTCTGAGCCAGGAGTCATACACTACTCCGACTCGATCATGTGGGTTTATTTTGACTCAACTCGATCAACAGCCAAACTTGAATCCCTAAAAAAACAATATGGAATTATTGGACTTCCCACGATATTATTTTTTAATTCCTCAGGACAAATTCAAAAAGATTTAACTTTAACAGGATTTGAAAATGCAGAAAACTTTATTCAACGCCTTAATAAACTGACTCAAAAACCAAACTAGGAACACATATGAAAAACTTAATAGCTTTATTTATCACTCTTAGTGCCCTTTTACTTTCATCTTCTTCATGGGCTCAAGACACTCAGCTTGATCTTTCCCAATACAAAGGAAAAGTTGTTTATTTAGACTTTTGGGCCTCGTGGTGCGGCCCATGCAAAGAGTCCTTTCCTTGGTTAAATGAATTAAAGAAAAAATATCCAGATTTAAAAATCATTGGTGTCAACTTAGATAAAGACAGTAAAACAGCGGATGAGTTTCTAAAAAAATATCCTGCTGATTTTGATATTATCTACAATCCGAAAGGAGATATGGCCGAAAAGTTTAAAGTTAAAGGCATGCCATACAGTGTGATTTATAACAAAAAAGGGGAAAATAAATTTTCTCACATCGGGTTTTCAAAAGCCAAATCACAAAAATATATTGAAGAGATTGAAAATCTTTTAGGGGAAAAATAATGAAAAACACCACAGGATTATTGATATTTATTGCTCTAATTTTTTTAAATGGATGCACTCATTTAGGTGTTAAACCTTGGGAAAGAGATCGTCTCTCTAAGCCTGAAATGCAATTCGGTGTGAACTCCAATGAAGATGGTTTTGATGATCACACCTATTTTAGCAAAGAAGGCTCAAGTGGTGGTCGTAGCTTTAGCGCAGGGGGATGCGGATGCAACTAAGACCCGAGAAAAAAAGACGTATTGGTAAATTGGTCGCAAATGCCTCTTTGTCATTACTGTGCATGACAACATCCGTGAATACAAAAGCCGAAGAGACTAAAAATTCTCTGAATACTCCTAAACAAGAGCAAAGTGGTTTTTTTGTCAAAAATTATAATTCTTTAAAAAACTGGGCCAAGTGGAAAGGACAAGCCGGTTTCCTGAATTACTCTGAAAGTGATGGACGAATTCAGGTCTCTGAAGCAGCCTTGCAACTGAGCGCTGAATTCGAAAATGAAAGAGTGTGGACCAACAAATTGGTTTTTGACAGCTTAACTGGTGCTTCTCCGAATGGAGCCATCAATAGCAATCAACCCCAAACCTTCACAACACCCTCTGGAAAATCAAACTACACTGTGAACCCCGGAGAAATTCCTCTTTTCCAAGGATTTAAAGACACACGAGTCAATATCTCTTCTACATGGTCTCAACCTATTTCAAGATTATGGAAAATTGCTGCCGGCTTTAACGGTTCCAATGAATATGACTATCTGTCATTAGGCTTAAACACCATGTTAACAAAAGAGTCCGAAGATAAAAACTCTACCTATTCTTTAGGGTTTTCTTTCACTCAAGACACCATAGACCCTGTCGGCGGTGTACCAACTGCTTTGGCAAGTATTGTTCCTGCAGGTTCACCTCAACCACGCTCTGGAGTGTCTGAAAATAAAACCACTCTTGATTTTCTATTAGGCTACACACAGGTCATGAGTCGATCATGGCTTATACAAACCAATGTCTCTTTAGGATTGTCTTCGGGATATATGAACGATCCTTATAAGGTGGTCACTGTATTTGATAATACTCCTGGCCCATCTTTAGGAAATCCTCTGGATTATATTTATGAGAATAGACCCGATACAAGATTTAAGCGTAGCTTTTATATCGCGTCTAAAAATGATTTAAACTATGGCATACTGACGACCTCATATCGTTTTTTAAATGATGACTGGGGACTTAGTTCTCACACCTTTGAAGGAACATTTAATTTTGGAATTTTACCAAAATGGAGACTCGAACCTGGCTTTAGACTTTATTTACAAAGTGCTGTGGATTTTTATAAGTATGCCTTAGCCAACAACGCGACAGCACCACTTTATATCACTGCAGATAATCGTTTAGGAGACATGACCACTATTGCACCTGCTCTTAAAATCATTCGTAAGCTCGAAGACGAAAAAGAACTGAGTTTGATCTTAAGATACTATTTGCAAACTGGTGATTCGTCTCCAAGCTCTGCGGTTGGAAGTCAAATTGGTCAAGATTTGTTTCCAAATGTGAGTGCATTTATAATTCAACTCCATTATTCTTTTTAAATGATATTGGATCAAAGTTATAAATTTATCGACTATCAAGATTATAAGGCCCACTCATTTTATTGCATGGGGGGCCTTTGCGAAGTTTTGGTAGAAACACAAGATAAAAATCAGTCTCTACAGGTCTTCCAAAAAGTTTATCAAGAGGTCAAACGTTTAGAAAAAAAATATAGCCGATATGAAAAAGGCAATATTATTGATCAGGTCAATACAGCAAATGGAAAAAAAATTAAAATTGATGAAGAGACTTTTCGTCTTTTAAAATTTGCTGACACTTTATTTCACGCCAGTCATGGGATGTTTGATATCACGTCTGGAGTTTTACGCCGCGCTTGGATTTTTGATCAGAGCAATAACATTCCACCTAATGAACAGATTCTTCCACTTCTAAATTTAATAGGCTGGCAAAAAGTGGAATTTAATAAAAACTTTGTTCGTCTACCTGATGGCTGGCAATTGGATTTTGGAGGAATCGGCAAAGAGTATGCCGCGGACCGTGGAGCTCAACTTGCGCACGAATTAAATTTAGCTCCCACACTTGTTAATCTGGGTGGAGACATTGCTATTACTGGTCCAAAAAGAAATGGATCTGGCTGGAAAATAGAACTTGATGAAGAACAAGATGCATTAATTCTTCTGTCAGGTGGTGTGGCCACAAGTGGGGATAAAAACAAATACTTGCTACAAAATGGAAAAAAGCTCTCGCATATTTTAAATGCAAAAACAGCTTATCCCGTAGAAGATGCGCCTCGATCCACCACCGTCGTCGCCTCCACTTGCACCGAAGCTGGAGCCTTATCCACATTAAGTATGTTATACGGCAAAGATGCCGAAAAGTTTTTAAAAGAAGAAGCTCAAGATTTTCGTGTTTTTAGATAATTATTTTAACCAAAAAAAGGGCTACATGTTTAAAAAAGTTCTATTTAGTTTGCTGTCCATTTTAATATTTAAATTCAACGCACACGCCTATTCTTTTGATACTTTTAAAAAAGAAGTGACCTCTCCTTTCACGACAAATGCAAAATATTATCTTTTGTCTGGATCCATTTTGACTACGATTTTAGTCTTTGATGGCGTTGAAGATTCTTTAGGTCATCGAATTCAAGACGACACCGTCGAAGACAAACCACTTGGCAGCTATTCGACCTATGGAGATTTGGCAGGTCAAATGGTTCCTAACGCTTTATACACTCTCGGGTTTTATACAGCGTATTGGATTTCAGATAATCCTGAATTCAGAAAAAAATCCATTTTGATGTTAAAAGCTACTGCGTACTCTGGACTTGTGACTTCAGTGCTTAAAGTGACAATCCGTGAGCCTCGCCCAAACGGAAATAATCGCCATTCTTTTCCATCTTAACAGCCCTCTTCTGGCAAAAAAGCCGAAAAACTAGCCAAAGGACCTAGGAAAACCTTCTGATAATTAACGCTTATGTTTTGACCTGGACTTAAAAAGGGCGTTTGTTTTTCCTATACTCGATTGTAATAAAAACCCAATTATAGGTCGTCACAATTAATATAAAGTATATCATTTAAAGATGTGTAGCTTTCATTTTTATGGAGCCAATTGTAATCTAAGAAAATAATATTTTGGTAGAAAGTTTAATTCTATTGGGGGTTGAATAGTGGTAGAAAATATTTTTAGAATATTTGAAGAAAATAATGTGGAGGCAACTCGCTTTTCTAGCTTCCCTTCCATTAAATCAAATTACATAAGTAATTATGCTGATGCAATAGCTTTGTCTGAGAGATTAAATAATGAGGCATCAAAAAACATCAAAGAAGATAAATATATTTTTCATGCAAATATATTAACCCACTTTGAGTATTTTTTTGATAAAAAAAATAAAGAAAAATTAGACAAAGATTTGTTATTGAATATACTCCCCTTAATTCTTGGTGGGTACGATGCCTATCTTAGCGTTGTCAGTGGTTTTTATAATAGATCGAATTTAACTATGTCAGTTGTTGGAAGGTCTCTTTTTGAAGGTTTGATAATATTGCTAACAATTAATAATGATAAAAATCTAGCGAAACAATATTACCGATATAAAGAAATTGAGAAATTAAAATTTCAAATGCGAGAAGAAGAAATAACAAACGAAGAGTTTCTTAGGATATTAAAAAATGATTTTCCCGAATGGTATTCTGAAATTGGTCGTATTAGAAGAAAAAAAATAGGCAATTGGTTAGGAGTTGAGCAGTACTCGTTAAGAGACTTGGCGGTTACTTTAGATAAAGAAAAGCAATATAAATCATTTTACAAAGTTTATAGTTTGTATTCACATATGCAGCCATCAATAATTAATCACTACAATCTTTCAGGGGGAGTATTGAATACAAATCTAAGTAATCTGAATCAACAATATTGTATAATGTTGGATATTGCTTTTGACTATATAATTACTATCTATAAGTTGTTTGGTCTGGATGACCTAGCTGTGGATTTAGAAGCTCAGAAAAATATTACTCTGTTTAGTTTGCAAAAATATCAAGAATCATTGTGATGATAAAATAGTCTTAAAATAATTAAACTGATATAGATATAAGGTTTATAAAGAGGTGCTATTTAAACCAATTTTGTCGATTATTCCAAAATTGTATATCTTTATGTTTCTTATGAATTTTATAATATTCTAGGTAATCAATGATTTTTTTTACTTGCTCATCTGATTTACCATATTTTTCAAATATATTTCTTAGCTCATCGGTTGTAATGGATTGTATATTTTTATGTATTGTTTCCCTATCGTTTTGCCATTCATCCATGCGTTCAGCTGGAACGGCTCTATGAGTGATTGTATGTGTTATTAAATAACCAACATAGTCATGTTCGACCCATGTATGCCAGTTTTCTTGAATGGATTTAATTTCATTTTTTGGAATTTTTAAGTCTGTTAATAAGCTTTGGATATCACTATATACTTTTTCTTGTTGTTGATCGTTAAAGCCGCCCCAGCGATTACTTGTTTGAACTAGTTCAAGTATCATGTAAGAGACGGTTTTTGCTAAAGACCTAAGTTCGTCTAATGCTGACTCAACTCTTTGAAGTTCTATTTTAGATCCCATAAAGCTTATAGATTGTATAACAGATGGGTTTGCCAAAAGTATGAAAAAAACAGTAAAAAAAGTCCAAACAAGCAGCTTTGAAATTGAAGGATCTGGTATATAACTTAAATAAATCACTCCGATAAAACATATAAAAGCCACGATATTAAATAATATTTTCATTTACACTGAGCCTTCAAAAATATATTGGATAGTAGCGAAGAATACTAAATATTTATGAATTTTTATATAGTAATGACTATTCAAAATCAATCAGTTTTTTGATTGGGACATATAGGGTGTTGGCTATTCTGGCTAAAGTAAACACCTCAGGACTAGTTAAGCCGTTTTCAATTTTACTTATTGTGCCCCTAGAAAATCCAGCTTCCAAGCAAAGCCTGTCCTGACTATAGCCCTTTTGTTTGCGAACCTTCGAAATATGTGCGCCTAATTTTTAACAGCCCTCTTCTGGCAAAAAAGCCGAAAAACTAGCCAAAGGACCTAGGAAAACCTTCTGATAATTAACGCTTATGTTTTGACCTGGACTTAAAAAGGGCGTTTGTTTTTCCTATACTCAAGGTAGAACTCGAAAGCCCAAAGCCAACACAACCATGAGGTGTGATCCTTTTAAAAGGTAGAATAAAAAATTTGACAGCGACTTTTAAAAAATTTTGGTTAAAAAAGGGAGAAAATTTAATATGTTAAATTTGAGGCAACACATATTCGTTAGTAATTATTTGGTTTCATTCAATGCAACAGATTCCTATAGAAAGGCTTACTCAACTGCGAATTTACGAACTGCTGAAGTGAATGGGGCCCGATTGCTGAGAAATGCTGAGGTTAAAGCGGAAATTAACAAAGAAAAGGCCCTTTGTATTAAAAGAAATCGTTTGGAAGTGGATTGGGTCATTAGTAGACTTATGATGATTGCAGATACCCCGATGTTCTTCGGAATCAATTTATCAGAAGATAATCTGTTGGACTATTTTTGGAAAAACCTATCTGGCGTGAAAAAGTTCAGGTACAGAAAAAAGGGCAATTTCTTACACTTTAAAGTTGAAATGCAGGATAAAATTGAAGCACTAAGTTTGCTTGGTCGATATTTGGTGCTAAGGGATTTGAGGTAATCCGCAATGATAATATTTTATATTTTAACCATCGGTTCAAATATAAAATATTGCCATATAATAAATTAAGAGCTCATCTGTTTAGCAATTAGAGTCTCTACATTTTTCAAACCATGATTTTTATCTTTTTAATAACTTGATTGATACACATTGCTCTGCTCTGTCCTACAATCGTAACCAGAACACACTTGCCTTGGCGTATGGTCTTCGTGCTGGTCTTTGGGCAAATGAGAATTGTATTCGTCGTTGATATTACCCCCATATTCCTGACCACAGCCCCATTCGCTACATACTTCGATTATGATGTCCCCGTCTTGGAACGCATTTGCATTCGCTTGTACTATTAAAAATGTAAATAAAACTAATATTTGTTTCATACTTTATCCTTTGAAATTCTTAAATAATTCGAATTGGTTCATTAAAGTTTACGTTACTATGCAATATCACTTAATTTTTCATGAGATCTAGCTGTATTGAGGAAGTATTCTTGAAGTTGAACAAGTTTGTTGCCTATATGATCGCAAGCTACTGATCGTTCAAAGTCATTTTGCAATTTAAAGGTTAATGAACGGGATTCCATTCTTTTGATTAAGTTAGCTAAATTATAGGCATTATAAACATTTCCAACATTTTGAATAGTTAGGATTGTACCTACACCAAAGATAAAACAACCTAAGCCGCTTGCAAGTCCTTCAAAATAGAATATTGATCCTGTTGAAGCCAAATAAACTAGTGTGGCTACTATAAAAACATGGGCATCTTTTGGATCTGATATAGCGTCTTGAAGGCCATTAGGTTTAACTTTAAGAACGTCGTTACTGACTATTGCTTGTCCAAATAATAGATCGGTTTTCGAGCGTCTAAAAATTATTCCAATGGCAATAACAGAAGCAAAAAATAAAACATACATAAAGTCCCCCGCGTGAGTTATACAATTGCAACAAGTTCGCCAAACCAGATCCTATATAACCTCTTTGACTGTCCAAAAATTTAATAAATGACCTAACAATATGCAGATTTCTACATAGCCACTGGTTTTTAGCCGGCATAGAAACTCGACCATAAACATCTGAAATAGCTAAACTTTTTAATTTAAAACGTCATTCGTATTGTTGTGATACGAAATTTAGTTGACAAAAGATTACAAAAGTTGCTAATAGCCAGTCTGGATGGTACAATAAAGTATGGATAAAAGATTAAATACTACGCTTATCGAAGACCGAATGCTCGAGGAAGGGTTATCGCAAACTGACCTTGCAAGCAAAATTGGTGTGACTAGGACGTGCATATCGTCTTGGCTTAAACCGGAAAAGATGCCACGTCCAAGGCATATCCTAAAATTAAGTGAGATATTGAATCTGACATTCAAAGAGATTTTAATTACTAATCAAGCTAGGCCCCAAGTTGCATTTCGGAAAAGTGGTAATTATAAGATTACGGACAGTCATAGGCAGAAGTTTGAGTATACGACAACACTGCTATCAAAATTAACTAAATATTTGCCATTTGAACCACTATTTTCGGCACCCTCTTTTATAGATCCAAAAGTAGATTATATCTATATCCAAAAGGTGGCTCAGAGTATCCGTAATAAATTCCATATATCTAACAGTATTATTGAAAATGAAAAATTGGTTGAAATCTTCAGGAATATCCAGGCAGTACTGGTGCCGGTTATGTGGGGAAGAAAACACTATAAAATGGCAACCCATATTTATTTGCCGGATAGCCAAACCACATGGGTTTTCGCTAATATCAATGCTAATATTTATGATTTCAAGTTTTGGTTATCCCATGAATTGGGTCATGCTTGTGCTCCGAATTTATTAGACCAGGAAGGCGAGGACTTCGCTGATTCTTTTGCTGGTGAATTACTTTTCCCTTCAACTGAAGCAAAGATTGCTTATGAAAAAATTATTTCTAATTCAGATAAGGATGAAAAAGTAAGGGTTATTCAAACAATAGCCAAGGACTTTAAGATCTCACCGATTACAATTTATAAACAGATAGAAAAGTATATTAAACATAACGATTTTGAAACTTTAGGCCTTGAAAAAATTATTTACAGATACAGTCAGGCTTTCAATAGTGCGAGTTCTGTAAGTGAGTTGCTTTTCCAGTCTGAACAGCCTGATGTAAAGGTGTATATTAAGGAATCACAGGATTATTTTAAAACAGATTTTTTTAAGATTTTGAGAAATTATATTACAGAGAATGATGCTGACCCTAAATTCGTAGCTAATCTCATGGACATCCCATTAAGCGATGCATATGCAATATTTGAAGAAATTAGCGTTGCTAAGGCTTAGTGATGAAGCAGCAGAAGTTTTTAGTTGATTCAAATGTTTATTTCCGACTAGCTCAATCAATTCATCCACTGCTTTGTAACCCAATGGGCCCAAATAGGATTACTCTTTATATTATATCTGAGTTTGAATTAGAGTATTTTCGAGGCGCAGAGCTTCAGAATAAATTTGGATGGGTTGAATCCGAAGATTATGCCTTAAATCGTAGAAAATTTATCCCTCTCAGTAAAAAACAAAAATTTCGTAGGGAGAATGCAATCGATGCTATGGCGGATACATCTTCAGAAATGCGGCTTACAACTGGACTCGCTGATATCAAGGCTTTAGCTCACGCTTATGCTGCTGAAATTACCATTCTTACTGATGATTCAGATCTCATAAAACTCGCACTTGAGTTTGAGGTTAAATTTTTGAAATTAGCCCAATTCCTCAAACTGTTAGTCGATGAAGGTATTCTGCAAATTGGCAGAGTGAGAGAGATATATAATTATTTAGAAGAAATGAAAGATTTCCCGAAAAATTTCGAATCTGATTGTAAAGCAATTTTTGGAGTAGGTTGGAATAGCTAAATATTTCTAATTGTTGAATTCCATAAGTGGAAACGCAATGTTGTCCGGATCTTGTCGCTTCGGCGGTTCTTTCTTCCATACGATTTCAGATAGCCAATATTCTACTGTGGAATAGCCGAGTTCAATATCTTTGCCAAAACCAACAATATGATATCCGCCGTCTGCGGAAACGCCATTGAAACCGTCAAAAGATTTGGCCCTATCCCAAAGGTAGTCTTTCTCGAATATTTTCTTTCCATGGCGGTTTTTTACTAAAAAGTTGATACGATATTTTTGGACTTTTTCAGTGACACAAGTTTTGTCGTTAAACATACAGGGCTGCTTGGACATTCTCACTTTGGCTAAAGTTCCCCAGCCTACTGAACATATGCTTAACAGCCCTCTTCTGGCAAAAAAGCCGAAAAACTAGCCAAAGGACCTAGGAAAACCTTCTGATAATTAACGCTTATGTTTTGACCTGGACTTAAAAAGGGCGTTTGTTTTTCCTATACTCCAGTCCTGTAAGCTCAACAACTTGCCTTAGCGAATACGACATAAACCGAGGCTATATTAAGCCACCATATTTGTATAGAAAAATCTATACAAAATAAAAGGCAAAGAGTAGTCTCGGTGAGATGAATGAATAAGGAGGATTTATGAGAAAAATTGCTTTGTTTATTGTTTCCTTATTGAGCTTTTCTTTTCCCGCACTTGCTTCGCCTTCAGATCCCGAGGTTGTCCCTAGCGTTGATTTCCAGCGTTATCAGGGCCTTTGGTTTGAGGTCGCCCACAGCCCCAACTTCTTTCAACGAAAATGCGAGCGATCCACTGCCGAATATGGCTTACAAAAAGATGGGACCATTTCTGTTCTCAACACCTGCTACAAAGACGATAAAGCCATCAGTACCATTCGAGGTTCCGCTTGGGCTCCAAACCCAAAAGAGCCAGGTAAGCTTGTTGTGGACTTCGGCTTTTTTCGTAAGGGAGATTACTGGATTGTAAAACTCGACACCGATTACCAGTGGGTGGTTGTCAGCGGTCCCGCCAAAGCCTCTATTTTCATTTTGTCCCGTGAGGCACCCATGGCATCGGCTCTCCAAGACAGAATCATTCAGACTTTGCGCGAAGAGGGCTACCATGTAGATGGTCTTATCTACGACAAATACTAGAAAAGGATACTTGTGAAAATCACCATCACCGGAGCAAGCGGCCTTGTGGGACGTGCGCTCATTAAGAAGCTTTCTTTGGAGGGGCATGAAGTTCGGGCTCTGGTTCGCTCTCCTGATAAGATTCATGAGATTCCCTCTGGCCAAGTTTTTAAATGGTCGTCATCGGGCTCTGTGCCGACTCAGTCCTTCAGAAGTGTGGATGCGATCATTCATCTGGCGGGTGAGGGAATTGCAAACCGGCGTTGGACAAAAAAACGCAAAAAAAGTCTTTGGGATTCTCGCATTGATGGAACAGAGAGTCTTATTCAAAGTATTGAGTCACTTCCCCCTTCTGAGCGCCCGCAATTGCTGGTATCGGCTTCAGCAATTGGTTTCTACGGGGACACTGGAGACAAGATAGTCGATGAGGGCTCACCCAAAGGTAGCGGCTTTCTTTCTCGTCTTTGCGGTGAATGGGAAAACGCAGCTCAAAAAGCGGAAGGCCTAGGGCTTCGGGTGGTGATCGCGCGTTTCGGAGTCGTTCTCGCCCGCGAGGGTGGAGCTTTATCGAAAATGGGGCCATTTTCCCTAGGGGATGGTCGTCAATGGATGAGCTGGATTCATATAAAAGATTTGCTGGATTTTTTGTCGCAAGCGATTTCTTCGAAGGATTTTCAAGGAATCTACAATCTTGTTAGTCCAGAACCTACTAGAAATAGAGTCTTCACGAGGGCATTGGCTCAAAGTCTTCATTTCCCCTTTGTTCTTCCAGTGCCAGCAGTTGCGCTAAAATTAGTCTTGGGGGAAATGTCTCAAGCCCTTCTGGCAAGCCAGCGAGTGTTACCGAAGCGTCTTGAATCCATGGGCTTTCGTTTCTCGTATCCGCATATAGAAAGTGCTCTTGAAGAGCTATATTTAAATGAGAACATTTTGGATCAAAGATTTTCCGCTTCCCAATTTGTTCCTCATGCGAGAAAGGAACTTTTTCAGTTCTTCAGCAGAGTTGAGAACCTAGAGGCCATCACACCCGCTTGGCTTAATTTTCACGTTTTGAGATCTTCTACTTCAAATATTGAAAAGGGCACATTGATTGAATATCAACTAAAAATTCGTGGTATTCCGATCCGCTGGCAGACTCTCATTAGCGACTGGAGTGAAGGAAGTCATTTTGTCGATGAACAACTTAAAGGTCCCTATAAAAAATGGCATCATGTCCACTCCTTTGGCGATGTTCCCAAAGGGACTTTACTAATAGACGAAATTACATATCGTGTTCCGGGAGGAATCTTAGGGGGGTTACTTCTTTCTTCTTGGATAAGAAAAGATGTCGAGAAGATATTTTCTTTTCGACGCCGAAAAATTACTGAGCTTTTTCCAAAGAGATCATTGTGACAATGGCGCCGTGGGGAATTCACTGGTTTCGCCGAGATCTCAGAATTGTTGGCAATACGGCTCTTCGAGAAAACTGGCAACAGACCAAGGGGCGAACCTTGGGCCTATTTTGCTTTGACTCGAAGTTTTTAGGTCGTTCTGATTTTTCCTCAAATCGTTTCGCATTTTTTCTAAAAACACTTAAAGCTCTGCAGAAAGATCTTCGTGAACGGGGTGGAGACCTTCTTGTCATTGATAAGCTTCCACAAAAGGCGTTTCCGCAGCTTTTGAGTTATTGCCAAAAAAAGCAACTTCTCCCTCCTTCAATTATAACATGGAGTAGAGACTATGAACCCTTTGCTCGCGACCGAGATGCTGAGATCGAAAAGTTACTTAAAGAAAATGGCGTATTCACAAAAACAAATCGAGACCATCTTCTTTTTGAACCTCATGAAATTCTAAAGAATGAAAAACGTGGTGAGTTTTACCAAATTTATTCTCCTTTTGCCCGCCGGTGGTTTGAGGCTCTTTCAAGAGATGAGGGTCAGTTACGGATAGCTTCTCAAAAGGGAGCGAAGTCCTATTTTGAAGGAAATCGGCGTGACCCGAACCTTTTTAAACTCAGGTGGCAAGCGATCTCTAAAACGCAAGATTTTCCTTGGCAAGATGCCATGGAAAGCTTCGAACAAATAAATTCAAAGCAAGTTACGATCCCTATACCAGAGGCGGGCTTTCATCGAGCTTACGAGCAACTTCTTCTATTCAAATCAGACCTTCAAAGTTACAAGGAAAGACGCGATTTCCCGTCTGTGAGCGGAACATCGCGCCTTGCCCAGTTTTTAAAAAATGGCAGCCTCACCGTTCCTCAGATCATTTATGAGCTTAAGCTCAAGGATCTTCATTGGACGAGCACGAGTCATGGACCACTCCAGTTTTTGAAGGAGCTTGTTTGGCGTGAGTTTTACTACTCGATACTTTTCCATCGCCCCGATGTCGAAGTGCAGAGCTTTCTGCCTCATTATAGAAATATCGAATGGGAAAATAATGAAGATTTTTTTGAACGTTGGAAAGAAGGAACGACGGGCTTTCCCATTGTTGATGCAGGAATGAGGGAACTTCGACAAACGGGCTGGATGCATAATCGTGTGCGTATGATTGTCGCCTCTTTTTTGACAAAAGATCTTCTGATTGATTGGCGTTGGGGGGAGCATCATTTTATGAAAGAGCTTCTTGACGGGGATCTTGCTCCCAATAACGGTGGATGGCAATGGGCGGCCTCCACGGGCTGTGATCCGCAACCTTATTTCCGTATTTTTAATCCCTGGCTTCAGGGAGCAAAGTTCGATCCTGATGGCGCGTATATTAAAACTTTTGTATCAGAGCTACGGGAGGCTCCTACAAAAGTTCTCCATAATCCAGAGGGAGACCGAAAGCCATGGAAGTATCCTGATCCTATTGTGAATCACCGTGCGCAATCAGCTAAAGCATTGCTGCTTTATCGGCGGCCCTAGATCCGTCCTAGAGGAAGTCATGTGCAGAGTGACGTCTTGAAGCTATTTACCTATTGGAACCCCCTACGCCCCTTTAACCGAGTAGTTCCGTAGTTCCCTTGCTACGCCCACAGAACAAAGTGTGCCGCTCCTGTGCCTGAAATGTGTCAACCTCCCGCGACGTTGCGTACTTTTAAGTAACTTCCGGTTTTGAGGGATCGAATCTGCTCCTGTGATTTCAGCAGCTTAGGTTTCTAGTGTTTCTATTTACTTACTGATTTTCTGTTTTGACCCTGGATTTTTTCACTTTGAAAATTGGCGGAGAGGGAGGGATTTTTAAAAATAAATCCTATTTAAAAAAGTATTTGCATTCGTAAGTGCTTTAAATATTTAGAGAAAAGGAAATAAAATATAAACCTGAAAGGGTTTTCTAGTTTGTGGTTGTTTGTGGGTTTTTATGGTTAATATAACGGCTAGTCCTAAAACGTCACTTTTTTAATAATTAAAATATATGTGACAATATTTTGTTATCGTTCTGATAAGATTACTGCATATACTTGGTATAATTATTGCCAATGACTAGGTTATGACGAATTTAAATATTATTCTTTTTATATTGTTCTCCCAAGTTATTTTATCTTTCTCATATGGAAGTAATGGAATTGAGGATACTGTAATCGAAATAGTTGATGGTGATACTGTTAAACTTCAAAATTTAGGTACAGCAAGATTGATTAGGATTGATGCCCCCAGAATCTAAACATCCAAACAAACCAATAGAGCTATTTTGAGCACGAGATTGTTTGATCAAAGCAACTAGATACAAAAAAGTAAAAGTTATTTATGATAGCGTAGAAAACAAAGATTATTATAATAGAAAATTGGTGTATTTATTTATGGAAGATGGCACTTTTTTAAATGAATTTATGATTTTGGAAGGATGCGCTAAAGCCTACTTGAAATATCCATTCTCTGAAGAAAATAAAAAAATATTTATTGCAGCAGAAAAAGAAGCAAAAAGTAAAAAAAGAGGGATGTGGAATAAGTTGAATTATCTATACCCTTATGATGTTAAAAATATAAACGGAGTTATGTCATTAATTCCATTTGGGGAGTGGAATAAAGATTTCAAAATTGAGTCATATAATAAAGCGGGTATTACTAAGGATTCCGAGAAAAAATTAATTAGTGATAAACAAACTAAGGCTTCATCAAAAGTAGTATTCAAAAATGAATTTGATTGTTCTCAGAAAAAAAATGTACTGAAATGATTTCTTGCGAAGAGGCTTTATATCACTTGAATGAATGTAGATATACAAGGCTAGATCGAGACAAAGATGGAATACCATGTGAAAAACTATGTGGGGGGAAGAGTCTTAGATAGATGTATCTCTGATATATGATGGGTTTTTTAAAGAGTGCATTTTTGTATAAGTATTTCAGAAGCGAATATACAAAATCCAACGAAAGATTTGAAATATTCCATCCAAGAAACAAAAGTCCTTTTAGTAATTTCAATATAATGGTTTAAGATTCTAATTTTGATAATTTGGAAAACTTATAGTTTCAAAATAGAACATAAGTTTGTATATTTGATTATAAACTATATTTACTTTAGAAAGGTGCCGATCTTGTAAAATATAATTTAGGAGATTAAGTGCCAATATCCATTAATGATCCAATACACATTAATATTGATCTTACTGATGAGGAAGAAAGAATTATAAATCATGTTGCATTTCAGAGATTGCGAAGAATTAAGGCATTGGGATTTTTGGATCGAGTATTTCCTAGTGCCAAACATTCTCGTTTTGAGCATTCAATTGGTGCCTGTCATGTGGCAGGAGTTATCTTTAATTCTATTGGGAAGGTTACTAGAGATCAAGTGGATCATGATTGGGTTATGTCATCAGTACATACTTCAATATCAATAGAGGAATGTGATAAGATTTTCACAGATAATATTCGTAGATGTCTTCGTATTGCAGCATTAATGCATGACGTAGGCCATGGGCCGTTTTCTCACGCATCTGAATCAATAATGCCAAGTCTTAACGAAGTTATTAGTAATAATCAAAATATGAGTCCGTTTATTAAAGTATCTTTTGAAAATAAGAATAGTCATAATGAAAACGCTGACCATGAAGATTATAGTCTTTTGATTCTAGATAAAATACTAAGAGATCTTGAATTTAATAGTGAAGATATCCATCTGATTGCCTCTTTGAAAAGTAAGTATGTAAAATGTCCGGAAGGGTTTGACCCAGATACAATATCATTATTAAGAACTTTAATAGATGGTGAGATTGATTCTGATAGAATGGATTATTTATTAAGAGATAGCTATTTTTGTGGTGTGCCCTATGGAAACTATGATCTGAAGAGACTGCAAGAGGGGCTTTGTATAGTTAAAGAAAGAAAAAGTAATAAAAAATTATTCTCGGTTTTGAGAAAATCTATTACTGCGTTTGAAGATTTTCTTTTTTCAAGATTTCAAATGCATGTTCAGATTTATACTCATAAGATTGATGCCTCCTGTAATTCTGCATTTAAAAAGATGGCTGAAATATCTGGATACAAATTACCATCAACAATTGAAGAATATATCTTAATTGATGACGAAAATATTTTGGAAAAAAACGTTCAACTTAAAAAAACTCTCGGTGATATGATTTTGAATAGGAAGTTATGGTTACTTGCCATTCAAAGCTATAGCAATGATCGTAGTTGTGACATAATACTATTTGAAAAAATCATTAATAGTATAGGTAAAGAACATACTGCTCTCTATTTAAGTGAGCGTCCTTTTAAAAAGCAAAAGCTCTTAGATTTTCCAGTGCTAACTAAAGCTGTTAGTGGTCAATTAATGACTGAAAAAATGAGAAAGACTTCAGAACTGATTGCGCATTATAATGCAATATTTAGTGTTCAGCGTTTGTTTTATAAACCAGAGTTTGAAGTGCAAGTGAAACAGATTTTAAAATCAATTGAGACGCCAATCGTAATTGATGCTGATCTTCTCAAAGAAAAAAGAAGTGCGGCTAAAAAGGTGTCTAAAGCTACTTATAAAAAAGTTGGCGATAAGAAGGAAGGCTAACTATTTGACTCGATTTGAGTAACTTTTTCTTTATAGTTAGAATTTGTTCAATTAAGTCCACTTGTTCCCATAAAATTTTTTCTACTCTTGATCGTGTAGACAAATCGTAATTTTCAATACAATTAGTTAAAGAATCAATAGAAACTTTGTAATAACATGCAATAGATTGAAGCTCATCTTGTTTAATCCAATAGGCTTTTTGAAGTTTATCAAGGCTCATGGTAGCTTTTATCTTCTTTGAATAATTTATGTCAAATTATAAACGCTTTTATAGAAAAAACTGTAGCAATACCTAAAAATACACCCATAAAATTTGACCAAAAATTGCAATGAAAAGATTAATACATCTTTGTGGATTCGGCTATTTAGTATTTCAGATTTATGCCAATAAGTTTAAGTCCATCTTCAAAATTAGATCCAAATTCTTCAATTGTTTTCCTAAGTAAAGAATCTGAGGGCCTTTTTATTTTATTGTTTTCTATCTTATCAATATGTTTTTGTCCGATACCCAGTCTCTTGCCAAGTTCTGATTGGGTTTGCCCTGCTAATAGACGATGTTGCCTAATAAGGTATCCTATCGTGATTTTATTTAAGGGTGGTATAGCTAAACCTCTAACTATAAGGTTTGTGTCCAAACTTTTAAAATCTTCTGTAGAAACAATGAGATAGTCTTTGTTATTTAGCTTTAATGTGCCGACTTTAGGGTAGGTCATACTCTCTTATCGGATATGATTTAAGGTATCTTTAGGCGATTTGACGATATGATTTAAGGTATCATAATTATGTAGTGTACAGTGTGGGTATAAATACTGCATTTGACCTGCCCCCCAAAAGTTGAGCCAAAAGTTGTGATAAACTAGGGCTTAACTTTTGGGGGGCAGGTCATGTATTTATTGATCCTAAGGGTAATTGTATATCACCAGATCATTTTACATCTCGTCATCTAAAACCTTTTTTAAAACAAATTGGTTTAGAGAAATATATATTTCATGATTTTAGACACACATTCGCATCTCATTACATGATGAACGGAGGAAATCTTTTTGATCTTCAAAAGTTCCTTGGTCACGCAGATATCAAGATGACTCAAAGATACGCTCACCTTTGTCCAGATTATCTTCATGATAAGATACAGATAATAAATTTTAGTTAAAATTAAATTTTAATGGAGATATTAGATGCTTCTTTGTCGTTTAATAGCAAGGGTCTTTTGTAGTAAATTTAAGAGATTGGGAACGATTGAAGAAATTCGATTGAAGATAAGTCAGGCCATTAGCGACGCATTTAAACCAAAAAATATTAAAGAGCAAAGTGATGTTGAATCTATTGCTGATAAGCTAGCCCAAAATATTTTTGGATATGAAAGTACAACAACAAAATTTAATAGAGCCATAGATGAAGCACTTAAAACTTCATATACAAGAAAATCTTGGTGGGAATACCAACAGGCATCTGGTTTAGGGGCAGTATGGGAATTCCATATTAAGATGATGGTAGAGCTGTACGGCGTTGAAACTCGTAAGTTGGATGATAGAAATAGAAAGCAACGAAACACTGATATGCTGCCGTTTAAAGACTTAAGTGAAATTATTAGCGATTTTCAGGAAAAAACTAAAAAACGATTTAAATTAAATTTGACTAATTTTTCTGAAATCAGAAGTGCCATGATACATGGTAATTTTGATCAACTAAGAATTTTACTTAGTAATGGCAGTAAAATGTCAGAAAGTGTTAAGGGTAATGTTATAGCTTTAAAAGGTGATCAAGTTTTCAGTTTAAGTGAGAATCTTAAGGCAGAAGAAAAAAATCAAGTTTCAACTTATGGTTGGTTCTTGGAAGGAGCCAATTCTGATTCAATAGATTTATACTGGATTGAAATTGCTAAATCGTTGAGACAAATCAATCTTGTTATAGATTTAGTACAATCGTCACATACCAGTGAAGAAACTCAAAAGCTTTTTCAGCAAATAATTGATCAAGGAATATTGCCAACTTTGGAAGAACAAAAGCATTTTTTACCCTATTTTAAAACCTTTGGTTTTGATGAAAAACACGTTGAGAGATACTTTCAGGATTTGAAGTTAATCATAAATGTAGAAAAATAGTGAGTGGGACCCAACACGGACCCAAGCTTAAAATCATCAAAAAAATCTTAGTAAAATTAGGAAGTTGTAAAACTGGCGGAGAGGGAGGGATTCGAACCCTCGAGACCCTTTTGGAGCCTACACGCGTTCCAGGCGTGCGCCTTCAACCACTCGGCCACCTCTCCGTTCAAAGATATTTATGTATAATAAGTCCTAAGGGCCATGTCCATCAAAAAAGCGAAGGCTTTCAGGCTCATACCATAGCCGAACGAAAGGCCTGATTTGGCTTAGGGAATACAAGCCTTACAGTAAATCGGTGTAATATGGTAACAGCTCTTGGAGGTTTTTATGCGATGGCTGGTGATTATAGTAAGTCTTTTATGTATGCAAAACGCTTGGGCTTTTGAGACTGTGCAACATAATGATTTACCCAAGCTTACGACTTTTGAGCTAGCAAGCATGGTAACCCAGCTATCTGAGGTTTTACAGGGCTTTGAAACAGCACAAATTAAACCGACTTCTAAAATGAAGGGCTATAATTGTACACAGGCGGGGTGGCTTTTTAAATCTGAAGGTGGCACTTGTATCTCGTCTATGAATCGCCAAAAATGTCCAGCTAGACAGGTTCGATGCGCCAGTTGGACTGGAGCTGGGGATGTTTGTGTAACCACTCAACAAGCACTAAAACAGTGTATTGCAAAGTCTTCGTCTAAGGAAAAAGGCTCATTTTTTCGATCACCCTACGCCAGTGGCGACTGGTATCGTATGCATGAGTTTGCGCATCAACTGTGTCAAAAGAATACTAAAAATAAAATATGCAAAAACTATTTTAGTTTAAACAAACAGTTACTAAGCAAAACCAAAACAAGAACTTGGGAAGCGAAAACTAATGCATTAAAAAAAAGAAATAAAACATCTCTGAGATGGCTTAGTTATTTTATGCAAAAGGCTTATGCGCAGCAGATTTGTACATATTCAGAAGATGAGGCTGTCTTTTATAAAAAGGATGGAAGTAAAATTTATTTTCACATGGCCACACACCAAATTCCAGGTGAGGGGGGGATTGGTTTCATATTTGATTTTTTAGGCGCTAATCCTAATGCGGGAAAACAAGAAATAGAAGATTTTTTAAGACAAAAAATAAATCAGAACAAAGACCTTTTGGAGCGTTTTGATCAAGACCGTGCGCGCATATTAGAGTTACACAAAACGGGTAAAATTGACTGGGTGGCTTTAGAAATGCTTCCCGATGAATTCCAGATGTCTCATTTGGGACAGTGGGAAGATGGTGTGGATTCCCTTTGGATGGATTTGCAAGCTAAAGGTGTATCTAAGCAACTATATGACCGTACGATATCTTATGGGTTTGGCCCTATTATTGACGATTATCTGTATGGCAACCAGAGTTCCTGGGATAAAAACATACAAATGGTAGGATTTGATTCTAGTTTTATTAAAAGCTGGGACGCTTCGTTCGAAGAGGCAAACTACATTGGCAGAATATTAATGAATAGTCCGAACCTTGAGCCTAAGCACATACGGGCAATTAGTGAATTTGCAGGTAAGATCTCACCTCAAAATATTCCAAGCCTAGATGAAATACAAAAATTTGTTCAAATAATGCCTACTGCAGAAAGAGAAAAAATATCAATTTATTTTCATAAGTTAAAAACAGCGAATGAGATAGGTAACATGAGAGATGTGTATGCGGCCCAAAATTTATTAACAAAAAAAGGTAATGGTTTTTTGGTAATGGGAGACGCACATAAAATAAACTTAGTGGCGCAACTTACAGAGCAATGTCAAGAAGGGCATGGCACTGTAAGAAATTCTGCGCCAACACCTGATGCTGTAGAATAAAACGTAGATGTTTTTTTTATGAAAGCATAAGTGCTGGAGTCTGAAAATTTGAATAATTTAGCTCTCAGATCTTAAAGCCTCACGCGCACTATCTAGACCTCGCATGGTTTCTATAAATCCTAAAATCTTAGTGTGTGAAGTAAGGTCCACTTTGATCGCAGGAGCCCAACGCAGAATATTAAATAGGTAAATGTCTGCGATTGATAAAGTATCACCTAAAAGAAATTTTTGTTTTTCAAAGATAGAATTGACATAAGTTAAGCGACTTTGCAGTTGAGAGTGTATGCTTTTAATACCCTCTTCGTTAAAGCGGTAAGCATGAAACAAACTACCGAAGCCTTTGTGCATTTCTGTGGCGACAAAGCTTAGCATCTGTAAGGCCTGATAGTAGTTAGGTTCTTCTGGTTTGGGGAAAAGATTCTTTTCGGGCGACTGATCTGCGATCCATCTTAAAATTACGTTTGCCTCAGTTAATAATGTATTATCGTTTAGTTTTAAAGCGGGGACATATCCATTGGGGTTCACATCAAGGTAGTGACCTTCGGTGGTTTCTTTGGTTTTAAGATCGACCTTCACCATATCAAATTTAAGATCAGCTTCACGTAAAGCAATGTTCACGGACAAAGAACATGCGCCTGGAGAGTAGTACAATTTCATAAAGTTCCTCCTTAATTAGGTTATTGTAGTTTATGTTTGGCCTATAACATTCTTATTGGCAAGGGTATGGCGTGGGCAAAAGCTAAAATGTCTTATTTAAAACACAAAAATTTCTTAAAACATAAAATTAACAGTGAACCAAGGGTAATGCTGCTGCTTTTCCTATACAGAATTGTAATAGGCAAAAAAGCACGCACATAATTTAAGCATTCCCATTTAATTATCAGAATGGGTGACAAAATCCCGAAAACCCCCCTCAATATTGAAAAATACCCCATTTGTAGTAACAAAATTTTACTGAAGGGGGAGGCAGATGTTGGGGGCATTGTGGTCAGACCTATTCACAAAGACTGTTGAACGAGGTGCTAAGGTTATTTTGTGTGGGATTCTAAAGGAAGACCTGCGGTTAAAAAAAATCCACGCCGCTGTTACAGTTGTCACTCTGGGGGCCGCCCCATTCATACTAGCATACCCACCAGAGACATTTGGCCCTTTATTCATCCCAACGATATTGAAAACTCCAGGCAGATGGAGCTGGTTTTATCCAAGCTTAATCGTGATTTTCAGTTTAGACTTATGGAAAACAAAGAGTTCCCTCGTTGGTGGGTGGATTTGCTAAGTTTAAATGTTCGACCCAATAACTACGAACTCAGTGCCGAAACCCTAAAGGCTTTGCAAGTGTGGTCTAGGGATTTAAGCTTAAATACACCTGTGCCTGAAAGAAGCTGGTTTGATTTCTTAGATTGGTTCTAGGGCTTATCTCGTTGTCTTCAAAGCTTGATAGTTAGAGATTTTAGTTAGAGCCCCTTTGGTGTCGCCTTCGACGATATTCTGCTTTAAAGCCTCTAACACTTCGGGGGTCTTGATTAGAAACTTATGTAGTCTTTTTTTAAGTTTAGCTTCGCGTTTAGCACTTTCAAAATCTTTAGGCTTAATTTTAAATCCTTGCTGACGAAGCTCTTCGGCTAAATAAAATTGCATGTAAGGTTTAAAAGATTTTCCGCTTAAGTCCATTTCAAAAAACAAAATTTGCACGGCACTTCGTAGGGGAAGATCGCGCAATTCTAAAATATTCTGTGGCCAGTGGGTTGAAAATCGCCACAGAGGAGTCGGCACATCGGGCGTCCACGCATGTCCTTGATCTATAAGACGTTGTATGAGTTGGTAATCAAATCTAGTAGCGGTGATAGTTTCCACCACACGAATAGGCACAAGCAAATTTTTCTTTTGTGAGAACATATTTACAAAGCGCAAAAGAGTATGGTGGCTGTCTACCATGAGGTAACGAGAGCCTTCTGGGGTTTGGACCTCCACAACGGGGATGTTTTTGTTCAAAATAAAGGCCTGTGGTGTTTCTATAGTTTTAATGGGACGTTTGAAGTCATACTTCTCAACGATATGTTGACCAAAATGAGTCTGCCCAGGAATCAGTTGATCCCATGGCACAGTAGGACCCAAAGGTTCAGACTGGACGGTTTCCTGAGACAAAAATCTGCGACATAGGTTGGCCTGAGCACTTGGGAAAAACCCAAGATACACCACCAATATCAAAAAACTCATTAAGCTAAGTCGACGCAAAAACCTTGTCCTTATTTTGAGACATTGTTCATATACGATTTAAGAAATGACTTTAAGAATTTTTCCAGATTTTAAAGTAAATACAGGGTGAAATGCACTCAGAACAAATCTCTGTACCAATGTTTAGACTAAGGCCACTTCTTTTTCTTCCTGCTGAGATCTCCACATCGCAGCATAGGTGCCATTTTTAGAAAGCAGATCAAAATGGCGACCTCTTTCAATAATAGTTCCATTTTGTAGTACGATGATTTCATCCGCGTACACAACAGTTGAAAGACGATGGGCGATGATCAGCGTAGTGCGCTTTTCCGAAACTTTCTTAAGAGCCTCTTGAATTTCGCGTTCATTGTGCGTGTCCAAAGAGGACGTGGCCTCATCAAAAAGCAAAATGGGTGGATTTTTTAAAATGGTTCGGGCAATGGCAACTCGTTGTTTTTCACCACCAGAAAGTTTTAAACCTCTTTCTCCTACAGGTGTATCGTACTGTTGAGGAAGACCCATAACAAAGTCATGAATGTTAGCGAGCTTTGCCGCATGAACCATCTCTTCATGAGAGGCAGAAGGTCTTCCGTAGGAAATGTTATAACCAATGCTGTCGTTAAACAAAACAGTGTCCTGAGGCACAACGCCAATGTGTGAGCGCAATGACTCTTGGGTGACGTCTCGAATGTCGGTGCCACTCACTCTAACGTGCCCCGCGCTTACATCATAGAAGCGAAAAAGTAGACGAGAAATGGTGGATTTACCTGCACCACTTGAGCCCACGATAGCCAGCGTTTTTCCAGAGTCTACTTTAAAATCAATGCCCTTTAGGATTTCTCGATCGGAGTTATAACCAAAACGCACGTTTTGAAACTCCACCGTACTGGCATCAGACGCTAAAACCTGAGCATCGGGTTTGTCTGCCACAGAAGCATGCACCTCAGTGATCTCAAACATCTTTTCCATGTCTACTAAACTGTTTTTGATTTCTCGGTACACAAAACCTAAAAATCCTAAAGGTAAATACAGTTGAATAAGGTAAGCGTTGATCAGAACAAAATCTCCTACTGTGATCTTTCCTGCGACAACGTCTTGCCCTGCAAAGATCATTAAACTTAAAAGACCTGCTCCAATAATACTAGCTTGGGTGACATTAAGGGCGGATAAACTGTACTGGCTTTTGATGGCGGCATTCTCGTATCCCAGTAAAGATTTATTAAAGCGATGGTGTTCGTGCTTTTCATTGCCAAAGTACTTTACGGTTTCAAAATTAAGTAAACTGTCCACAGCTTTGATATTTGCATTGGTCTCTTCTTCTAACATTTGTTTGCGATATTTAAGCCGCCACTCGGTAATGACGAGAGTTAAAAATATATAAAGTGCTATGGTTGAGAATGTGATCAGCGAATACCTAAAGTCGTATCTGTAAAGCAAAACTCCCGTCACCAAAAAGATTTCAAAAAGGGTTGGGATAATATTAAAGGTCATAAAGTCGAGCAGGAACTGTATCCCGCGAGTTCCTCTTTCGATCACCCGCGATAGACCACCTGTTTGCCTTGCAAGATGAAAATCTAAAGACAGAG
Organism: Pseudobdellovibrionaceae bacterium; assembly: GCA_023954155.1. Taxonomy (NCBI): domain Bacteria; kingdom Pseudomonadati; phylum Bdellovibrionota; class Bdellovibrionia; order Bdellovibrionales; family Pseudobdellovibrionaceae; species Pseudobdellovibrionaceae bacterium. The sequence continues at coordinate 515,087 of JAMLIO010000001.1, forward strand.
CATGAAGATGTTTAAAAGTATTTAGGGCAATGATTCTCTGGGCATGTTGCTCGACTTTAATAAAAAGCAAATCACGAAATTCTCCAAAGAGCTGTACGGTCACGCTAGCAATACCGTAAGCGAGGATCACTCCTAGAGGCAGAGTCAATAAGGCTTGTCCCACAGACAGATGATCTACGGCTTGTTTTAGCAAGAAGGGGACATAGACATTTATAAGTTTAGCGCAGATTAAAAAACAGACCGCCAGCAGAACACGAATCTTAAGGTCCATCCTACCTTTGGGCCAAAGATAGAAACCTAAGGTTTTGATTGTTTTGAAATGATTTGATTTTTGTGAGGATTTTGTTAGCGAGATGTTTGTCGATGACATAAAGCTCCTTTAAAGAAAACAAGATTATCAATAAGAGTGTAGTGGTCAAGCCAAACTGTGACTTTATTACATGGTCATAGAAAACGAATTGGCTATTGAAATGTGTTCATTTAGTTCTCTGGGTGTTTGTTAAACTAAAATCTAAAACAGGGGGATATATGAGATTTACGCTCTTTACATCATTTCTTTTATCGTTTGTGTTCTTGCCATTTGCGCACGCGGAGCAGCTGGATGCTACTAAAGCCACTCCATATAGCGTTTACCAAAACGCCACTGAATCTGAAAAAGCTCAAATCCTTGAAAGCTTTCAAACTTGGGCCAAGGACAGCTACTGGACAGAGGATCAGGCTAAGGCTTTGGTGTCTCTTGTCAGTAAAAACCCCGAAGTTTCGGGCCCAGATCTTTTAGAATCTTTAGATCAAGACATCTTGGATTGGTTCTATGGTTTGGACTCTTCAGAAACTGAGTCTTTAGTTCATCGCGTAGGATTGATCTCCTCAACTCCTAACGAAACAACATGTCGTAAATACACTTTATGTGTAGTGGTGAATATTTCTAAACAAAGACTTTACGCCTATTACAATGGATCCACACTTGCGGGCGTGCATGACAAACCTGTTTCTACAGCAAGAAAAGGTAAAGTGACACCTACAGGACTTTTCAGCGTGGACGAGATTGCAGGCAAGAACAGACGTTCTGGAATCTACAACGGAGCCTACATGGGCTACGCTATGCAATTTAAAGGCAATTACTTTATTCACGCGACATCCACAGACAACTATTCCAAATTGGGTTCTAGAGCCTCTGCAGGTTGTGTAAGAGTCCGACTTGACGTGGCAGAAAAGCTAAATGGCCTTATGAGAAAAGTAGGCCGCTCTAACATTCGCGTTGTTGTAAAATACTAATCGTTGTTACAACACACATTCTGCAATCGTGTGACTGTGCAGAAAAAGGAGATGTCACCCAAGATAGATACAAGTGGCATCTGGTCACTGTCCACAATCACAGAAATGAGATTTCAACAAAAGCCTCAAGCCTTGAGGCTTTTTTTATTTACGAAGAGTTTTGAAAAAATCTTTTAAAATTTGCGAGCAAGCTTCTTCTAAAATTCCGCCCTGAGCTTCAAACCGATGGTTAAGGCGAGAGTCCTTCCCTAATTCATAAAGACTATGACAGTAACCCGATTTGGGATCAGAAGCCCCGTAGATCACCTGTTGCAAGCGACTGGCCCAAATGGCTCCTGTGCACATAGGGCAGGGTTCTAGGGTCACATACAGGGTGCAGCCTTCAAGCCTCCACGACCCCAGTTTTTGGTTAGCGGCTTCAATGGCTAGGATTTCGGCGTGACGGGTGGCCGTCTGTTGGCTTTCTTTGAGATTATAGCCTGTCCCCAAAACTTCACCCTGTGGGTCCACAATAAGGGCTCCTACAGGGACTTCGCCAAGGGCGGCGGCTTTCTGGGCAAGTTCAAGGGCCTGTTCCATAAAAACTTCGTGATTTAAGGTAGTTATGGAATCTCCTTTCCTTGCCAGTCAGCATGGCTAAGGGGCCTAAAGGCTTGTCAAACCACGGCCTGTTTGTTATTCAGATATATTCCTAATTATGGGAAAATACAAATAAAGGTGGTGATAGCTTTGGCTTTCGTCAGTATTCGAGATAACGAGGCTTTCGAAGGTGCGTTTAGACGCTTCAAAAAAGCTTGCGAAAAAGCAGGCATTCTTTCTGAAGTGAAAAAGCGTGAGTACTTTGAAAAACCAAGTGTGAGTGCAAAGAAAAAATCAATTGCCGCTCGCAAACGCCTAGTTAAGAAAATGAAAAAGTCAGACTACGGTCGTTAATTTATTAACGGCTCACAAATCTTCAAGGGGACTTTTCGGAGTCCCCTTAACTTAAAGATCGTAATTTGAAACACAAGCAGTAAAAGTAGGAAGCAGCAGGAACGAACGCCACCAGGTCTGCTACTGTAAGAAAGGGTTGCTATGAGTCTTAAAGAAAAAATTTTAACAGATATTAAAGAAGCTATGAAAAATAAAGATACAGTCGTGCTGTCCACGCTGCGCTTTCTAAACTCTGCTATTAAAAATAAAGAGATTGAGCTTCGACCTAATGCCATCACCGATGAAGATGTTGTGGGTGTGATCAAAAAATCAGTCAAGCAAAGACAAGACTCTATCGAGCAGTATGAAAAAGCGGGTCGTCCAGAACTTGCCGACAACGAAAAGGCAGAACTTAAAATTTTAGAAACCTATCTGCCCGCACAACTGTCAGAAGATCAAATTGCTGTGATTGTGAGAGAAGCCATCTCAGCCACAGGAGCTTCAACCATGAAGGACATGGGTGGAGTTATGAGTTATGTTCGTGAGAAGACGGGTGGCAATGCAGACAACCGACTGGTAAGCCAAATCGTAAAGAACGCACTAGAACAGCCCTAGTCTTTAAGATTTAAACCTCAGTTCGTTTTCAAAAATTTAATATAAAACATTTCAAGGGGTGAGTGTTGCAAGAAAAAAGAGGCCTGTTTTTTGATCAGGACTTTATTGATAAGGTCATGCAAAGCTCTGACATCGTAGAGCTCATAGGTCAGTACACTCGCTTGCAAAATAAGGGCAGAAGTTTTATGGGAACTTGCCCTTTTCCCTCTCATAATGAGAAGACCCCTAGTTTTTCCGTCTCAGACGATAAGCAGCTTTATCACTGTTTTGGTTGTGGAAAATCAGGAAACATTTTTACTTTTTTAAAAGAGTATAATGGACTCAGCTTTCCTGAGGCTGTGGAATACTTGGCAAAGCGTGCGGGGTTGCCATTGCCAGAGCGATCTGTAGCTGCCAAGCAAAATAAAAACAGCAACCAGATCGACTTAAAAAAACTTAATGAAATATGTCGTGATCAATATCGCAAGGCTTTAAGTGATTTACCCGAAGGTCATCCTGCTAAAGTGTATTTAGCCAATCGGGGTTTAACTGTGGACCTGATTGAACTCTTCCACATTGGGTTTGCGCCTGACTCCTGGGATTTTATCAGTGCAGAGCTTAAGAAAAAAAACTACAGCTTTAAGCAGCTGTCAGAACTAGGACTCTTTAAATCCAAAGACGGCCAAAGTTATTATGATGTCTTTAGAAATCGGATCATATTTCCCATTCTATCCCCCACAGGGGACGTGCTGGGATTTGGTGGACGAGTTTTAGATGACTCCAAACCCAAGTATTTAAATAGCCCCGAAACCTCTGTGTTTAAAAAAAGCAAAACCTTTTATGGTCTATACGAAACAGCCAAAGAGATTCGTGCTCAAGATTATGCCATTGTGGTTGAGGGTTACACGGACTTGATCGCACTTTATAAATTCGGTTTTAAAAATGTGGTGGCCACCTTGGGTACGGCCTTAACAGAAGAGCACGCCCACCTGATCAAGCGTTACACTAAAAACGTCATTGTGCTTTTTGACGGCGACAGTGCGGGGATCAATGCTAGTGAAAAGGCCATGCGCCATCTTTTAAAAGAAGGACTTTTGGTAAAAGGGATTTATTTGCCAGAAAATAATGACCCAGATTCTTTTCTACAAAAACATGGAGCCGAAGGGCTTAACTTGCAGATCCAAAAAGCGAAAGACTTATATATTTTATATTTAGACCGAACGATTAAAAAATACGGAACGGCTCAGGTGTCAGATAAGATGAACATCGCAGGCGAAGTGGCCCCCGTTTTGGGTGAAGTAGGGCTGGGTAGCCTCAGAGAGCTATACGTTCAAGAGACTGCCTTTCGCTTAGACGTAGAGGAGTCTTGGCTCCTCAAAGTAGTTGCAGAGCATAATCAGCGACAAAGCGCATTGCAGGCTCGATATAGCTCCCATGAGACCGCAAGGCCTCAAGCCGAGGGTCTTATGCCCAACGAGAAAAACGCCGATAAAGAGGCTGAAAGTGACGTTTTTTTGGCTCAGATCGAAACTATTAAGCTTAAAAACGTCTCAGTTCTTGAGAGGGATTTGATTAACATCATGCTGATGGACGAAAACTGTCTACAGCTGGCCCTATCCCAAATCACACCCCAGATGCTTCAGGGCCTTGAGGTTCTTCCCATTTTTGAAAAAATCAGTAGTCTTTATGGACAAAAGCCTACAGATTTTGGTAACTTAACTGCGGTGCTGATGTCCTTTGTAGAGCCTAAAAGCTTTTTGGCGTGGCACCTGAAAAAACCCTTAAGTGAGCTGACTTCAGAGCAAAGGACAAGAATGGTAAATGATTGTATTGCGAAGCTAAAGACGACTCGTGAGCGAGCCAAAATGCAGCAAACACTAAAATCCATAGGCTCAAATCCGTCACCTGAAGAGTTGGAACAGATTGTGAATATGAAAAAAAGACAATGGGACTTAAAAGGTCCCAAATAGATTATATTGTACGTTAGGAGACATCAAAATATGTCATCAAAAACCACCATTACCAAGGGTAAAGAAGAGATCATTCAACTGAGTATTGAAGAGCAAAAACTTCTTGTGACCGAACAAATTCAAAGGTTTACAGCCCTTGATCGCGAAAGCGGAAGCATCACCATTGAAGAGATCAATGAAGGTCTACCGCAAGAGATTATTGCAGCCGAAGCCCTTGATATGTTCATGCAGGGTCTTGAGGTTGCGGGTGTAACTATTTCAGACTCACCTGAAAATGATACAGCAGAAGTTGAAAATGAAGAGAATGAATTCTTCTTGGACGACGCCGACAAAGATGACGAGCGCGAAGAAGAAAAAGTCAAAGAAGAGACTAAAGGCAACGACCCTGTTCGCCTATACTTAAGAAAAATGGGAAGCGTATCGTTACTGACCCGCGAAGGGGAAGTGTTGATCGCAAAGCGTATTGAAGAGGGTGAGCGTAAGATCGTAAAAGCCATCCTTTTCTCACCAATGGGAACAGAAGAGATCATCCAATTGGGTGTGCGCGTGAACGATGGACGCCTTAAGGTAAAATCTATCTTTAGAGGTCTTGAAGACGAAGAGACTCAGTACGATGAGAATGAGTACATCCAAAAGATCAACGAACTTATTGATGAAGTTAAAAAATATGAAAAAGTAGTGACTCCGTATTTTTTGAAAATGCGCGAACAAGGTCACCTTTCTGATGAAGCCAAAAAAGTGGCTGAGCTTTTAGCTAAAGAAAATGATGAATTGATGAAGGTGTTTGAAAACATCAACTTCAATCGTAAGACCGTAAACCGTATTGTGATTAAGTTTAAAAATGCGGTGGGCCGTATGACTCAACTTAGAAAACGAGTCAAAGACGCTCTCAAATACACGTTCTATGAAAAACTTGAAGATCTAGTGAAAGACTACGAAGAGGCTCAAAAGAACGATGCCGTCATGGATAAGCTGTTGAAAAAAACAGGTCTTACTTATGGCAAATTAGACGAGTACGTTAAAACTGCGACTCGTGCGGAAGAAAGATACCAAAGACTTCTGAACGACACTGGAATGACTTTTGAGTGGGTGCGCGACACGTACACAGAAATTTGGAAAGGTGAGCGTGAGGCTGACAAAGCGAAATCTGAACTTGTAGAAGCCAACCTTCGTTTAGTGGTCTCTATTGCTAAGAAGTACACCAACCGTGGTTTACAGTTCTTGGATCTGATTCAAGAAGGTAACATTGGTTTGATGAAAGCTGTGGATAAGTTTGAGTATCGTCGTGGATTTAAGTTTTCAACTTATGCTACGTGGTGGATTCGTCAGGCGATCACTCGTGCGATTGCAGACCAAGCCAGAACCATTCGTATCCCTGTGCACATGATTGAAACTATTAACAAGTTAGTGCGTACCTCTCGTCAATTAGTTCAAGAATTAGGACGTGAGCCAATTCCTGAAGAGATCGCAGAGCGCATGGACATGCCAGTAGATAAAGTACGTAAAGTGCTTAAGATCGCCAAAGAGCCGATCAGCCTTGAAACTCCAGTGGGTGAAGAGGAAGATTCACACTTAGGAGATTTTATCGAAGACAAACGCGTAGTGATTCCGTCTGAGGCGATTGCGAGTTTGAACCTTGCAGAACAGACTCGTCGTGTACTTCAGACCTTAACGGCTCGTGAGGAAAAAGTTTTAAGAATGCGTTTTGGTATCGGTGAAGAGAGTGATCATACTTTGGAAGAAGTAGGTCAGGACTTTAACGTGACTCGTGAACGTATTCGTCAGATCGAGGCCAAAGCCCTACGTAAACTTCGCCACCCTAGCCGCTCTGAAAAACTAAAAGCTTTCTTAGAGGGACTACTAAATAACGGTGAATAAAATCTAAAGATTTTTCTGTTCAGAAAAGATTACGATCGGCACTCAATGGGTGCCGATTTTTTTTATTTAAAAATCATAAAAGCCAAGGGTATTCAAATTCAATTAAATAGCAAGCCATCGCTTAGGCCTTTGACAGTGAAAAAGAGTTCTACAGCTAAAAAGCTTAAGTGTGTGGTTTTGAAAAAATAAATTGAGTTACTCCATTTTTGTGACGATGATAATGTATATAGTGTTTATTCGAAGGCGGTATATGAACATTAAATTGAGCGTGGCGATTGCAGGGATAATTTTTGTTGCAAACCCAAGTGGCGCAAGTGAAGGGGCGATGACTTGTTCTCTGCCTGACTTTGCAAAACTGTGTTCAGAGGTGCCTGATTCAAACGAAGCCTTTGTTGATCTGCCAGGGGGTTTAATCATGGCAAACCCCAATAGCACTAAACCTCCTAAACCTCTCACTCCAGAGCAAAAACAAAAGGCGACCCAAAGATTACGTGAAAGGTTTGTTTGGGTGAAAAACCAGATGATCCAGCAGGCGTCTGGGGGTCGACCAGTGGGTCAGCTTGACAGTGTAAAGGCTGAGTTTGTTAAAAGACTCCAAACCTTAGAGCTTCTTATTGATGACAACTGTCGCAGCAGTGATGCTTTGGGTGGTAGATATGTGAGCACGAAACATAAGGTTTCAATCTGCTTGCACAATGGATTAACATCAGACTCACAACTCACTTGGATATTAGGCCATGAGGCAGGACATTCTGTGGATGGGTGCAAGATTCAGTGTGAGCACTATCATCGTAAACAACCGATCCCGACTATTGCGGGGGCTCAGGGACAAGACACAAATTATGCTATTGGTGAGATGAACACATCGAATTATTTTTCGGCAGGGTTTAGTAGTATTTTATCGAAGCCAGAAGAGATATCTTCTAGACTGTCCACATGGGAAAGTCAGGGGTTGATTGAAAGAACCTTAGAAGGTGTTCCGCCAGCTCACTATCCTTTAACACCTGCGCTAAGCTGTTTAGCCAAAGAGAAATTCATCACTGCCGAAAGCGGAAAAGTCAAAGAGGGCGAGGAGTGTAACCGAGGCGGTGTAGTGAGTGAAACCTCCTCTGATATGTGGGGAGCTAAAATGGCGGGCTTGTATTTAAAGCAAAAGCCTCCACAAACGAAACTTGAAAAGTTAGCGTCCTTATCTAAAGAGGCCGTGGAACTGATGTGTAAAAAAAGAACGGGTCCTAAACCCTTGCCTGCATTGGATTCTCCATTATGGGAGAATCAAAGACCTTCAGATAGTAGATACATCATTGACCGCGATCGTGATGAGGCCACATTATTGGCAGATCAAAATATGCAAAAGGCCTTGGGCTGCTCACCACAGCCGAACAGACAGACGTGTATGAGCCACTTTGATCAGGCCTTTAGCGGCGGCGGAACAGCTTCAGGAGCTCGAGGCAGTGACCGCAGCAGCACTAGGACCTCTCCACGCGGCCAGCAGAGTGGGGCCCCCGCACAGACGGTGGATTAAGCCTGTCTTTTAAAGTTGATATTTGCCAGAAAAGCATTATTCTGAGGCTTCCATTTTTGGGGGCTTAGCTTAGTTGGTTAAAGCATCCGGCTCATAACCGGAGGATCCCAGGTTCGAGTCCTGGAGCCCCTACCAAATCTCTGTCCCATTATTTTTTTAAAAGTCAGATTTTAATTACCCTATTTTCATGTGGCCAAGCTTGTATGCAAGGGCGAAAAGAGGAGTTGCCAATCCCCGCCCACTTTGTGTAAGTTCGCCGCACTGATAGATCAGAAGGGGTTTTTATGAAGTTTTTGACGATAATTCTGGTTTCGATTTTAAGTGTGCAAGCTATGGGGTATGAGATTCCTCTAGTTGCTGATATTGACTGGAAGTGTGAGGAGGGTCTTGGCAACCTTGATAATCCTGCTCGACTTTTAGATATCGTTGGAGAGTTTGAAACAACAGCCAGCCGAGAGTTTTCTCTAGCCGAAAAGCAAAAGATGACTGTGACAGTGTATGCTGACGGCAAACCCACTGTGCTTAACTCTTCTGACTATCGTTTGCTCTGGGAGAACGATGGAGACTTTCAAACCCTAACTATTCAAATTGGTGACTCCACCTATAAGATCAGCACTACATCAGGTAATGCCCTTATCCTTCGTATTACTAAGCCAGGATGGTTATGGGGCACGCGCACCGAAGTGGGCTCTTGTTAAGAGGTCTACTCGTCTAGGAGTAGACTTTAAACCACACTGCCAAAAGGCTGGAAAGTAAGACCTAATTTGCTGTTGTTTTGTGTTTTACCACAGATGAATCTAATCTGTGGGTAAAGGTATTTTAAATTAACAAATACAAAAGTATTTCATCTAAGAAGGGGTGTTTCGTGAGGTTGATTTTTGTTTTAGCCGTGTTGTTTTTAACAGGGTGTGCGTCGAATTCTTATTTTCTACTTAAAAACCACCATTTTGAATCGCCAGAGGCCAAGGGTGGAAATTTTAAATTCAGTGCGAATGTAGTTCCCTATCAAGATGTTACAACCGTACAAACGACCTTTAATGGGGCGGGTCCTTTAGACACCATCATTACAGTCAACAACAAAGATCTTGCAGATAACTCTGTAGAGGTGATTGATCACAGTTCGATTTTATTTTCTTTGGCGATCTTAGAGCGTTTGGATGTAAGTCTGGACTTTGCCATAGGTAACCAACCAAATTATTTTACTGCAAAATATCAATTTATCGGAGACACACAAGCCGATGCCTCAGCGGGAAACTTCTCTTTAGCGGGAACTCTGGGTTTAGGGTACATTGGTGTGAGCGAAGACGATCCAGACAGTGCGTTCTTGGATGATTTTGATGTTAAAGGTTTAGCGCTTAGAGCGGGTGTTATTGTGGGTTTGCGCTCTACGGATGAACTGCTGTTATATTGGAGCAACTCTTTTTCTTATTTCAACACTAAAACTAAGTACACGTTTGGTGTAGCCGAAGGTGACTTCAGAGTACGTGGGAATCAATGGTCGACAATGCTGGGTGCAGAGTTTGTCGTAGCCGATCACATCAGCTTGGGACTTGAGTATGGTTATATTTATGCGGACACACAAGAGTCGGCCTCAGAGGGTTTTACAAGTTTTGCTGCAAAAATTGGATATAACTTTTAATAAGTAGAATTTAAACTATATCTTCTCAATGACAATCTCTGCCCTGCACTCGGGGCAGTTTTCTTTTAAGGGCCACTTGGCTTGTGGTGCGGCCTTCAGTGTGAAGGGTTTTTGGCATTGGGGGCACTTTAAGGTCGTTTCCATGCGGTAATCGTGAGTGTTAAGGCCCCGAAAGAAAAGCACAATACCTACGATAAGGGCTAGAGGAACTAAAACAAAGTGCAAAATGGGGATCAAAACAAAGACGATGCCAGCAACAAAACAGATCGCAAAAAACTTTGCACCTAACTGAAATCTTTGTTGTGGCGATAAGGTTTGGATTTGCATGTGAGTGTCGTAAAATATCTTGGCGTCGGTGCGATGTCTGACTTTGATGGCAATGTCGGTTAAGTTAGACATGTTTAGGCTCCGCGCGTTTTTTTCTGACATAAAGTTTTTTAGAGACCGTAGCCACAAGGGTATTGTTGGTATCTAAAACCTCTACGGGTAGGTCAAAGATGTACTTTTCTCCAGATTCAGTATGAGAAGTGATATCGGAAAGAATCTCATCCGTGATTTTAAAATCTGTGTGTAACTCCGTGCGCCCAGGACTGACGAAGTCTATGGTGGCCCCTTTATCCCAAACAATATAATCAGGCCCTAAATTTTGTATAAGCATCAGCATAAAAAAAGGATCAGTCATGGCATATATTGAACCTCCAAATTGGGTTCCTACATAATTCGTGGTCGACCAGCGTTTTTTTAAAATGACATGAATGTGTCGATAGTCCGCTGAGATCTGAGTGATTTTAATTCCTGCGCCACGAAAGGGTCCCCAAAGGCTTAGAAGTATTCCAAAAAGACGGGGCGGTGTTTTGGGTCCTAGCTTGCGCGCCATTTTAATGATCATATCCAGATAACCTCCGTTTACGTTTAATTTAATCCAAATCTGTTCACCTGCCAATCCCGCAAAAGCTGTCTATGAAAGTTATATTTGTGTGAGCTAGACGGAGTATTGATTTATAATTGAAAAATTCAAATCCATTCTGTGCTATCTTTTTTTGTATCCTAATCGTAGCGATAGCTTTTTGATCTTTGCTGTCTGCTTCTTGCAGAAAAGGAGCATAGGCGAATACAATAGGTGTCAAAGGTTACACATCTAAGAAACACGTGTGCGGTGGAGAGGTGAACATGAACACAGACTATAAAAAAATTATTTTTACATCTTCGTATATTGATGGCAAATGGGTGGAAAATTCCTTGGGACAAAGTCGGTTCCAAGTTCTTAATCCCGCCAGTGGTGAATCTATTGCTGAGGTTTTTGATGGAGGCGTGCAAGCCGTAGAGGCTGCGATTGCTGCCGCTAAAAAGGCCCTCCCTCTTTGGAGTGCAAAAACAGCCAAAGAACGATCGGCCATATTAGAAAAGTGGTGGAGCCTTGTTTTAGAAAATCAAGAAGCCTTAGCCACCCTAATGACGTTAGAATGTGGTAAGCCCATTAAAGAAAGTCGGGGTGAGGTGCTTTACGCAGCCTCCTTCATCAAGTGGTTTGCTGAAGAAGGACGAAGAGCTTACGGTTCAGTGATTCCTACCTCTGCGAAAGATCGACGTGTGGTTGCGATTAAACAACCTATAGGTGTTGTCGGGGCCATCACACCATGGAATTTTCCTTTAGCCATGATCACACGCAAAATATCTCCAGCGTTGGCTGTGGGCTGTACAGTAGTGACACGTCCTTCAGAGGAAACACCCTTAAGTGCTTTGGCGTTAGCGCATTTAGCAGAACAAGCAGGTTTTCCTGCGGGTGTGATTAACGTCACTGTGGGTGAAGATGCTTCAGAAATGGGAAAGGCTTTATGTGCCAGTGAAGTTGTGCGCAAAATCTCTTTTACGGGTTCCACTCGTGTAGGGGCTTTACTGATGCAGCAGAGTGCGCCCACTATTAAAAAATTAAGTTTGGAACTGGGGGGCAACGCTCCTTTTATCGTGTTTGAAGATGCGGATTTAGATGCAGCAGTGAAAGGGGCTGTGGCTTCTAAGTACAGAAACGCAGGACAGACTTGCGTGTGTGTGAATCGGTTTTTAGTGCATGAAAAGGTGTACGATCAGTTTATCGAAAAATTGATCAAAGCTGTGTCTGCACTTAAATGTGGAAATGGACTGGAGGACTCTACAGACATCGGACCTTTGATCAACCCCAAGGCGGTAAAGAAGGTGCAAGAATTTTTAGATGATGCAAAGGCAAAGGGTGGACAAGTGCTCTATTGCGGCCTAGCCTCCCAAAACCAAAACCAAAACCAAAACCAAAACCAAAACCAAAACCAAAACCAAAACCAAAACCAAAACCAAAACCAAAACCAAAACCAAAACCAAAACCAAAACCAAAACCAAAACGAGTACCAAAGTCCATTTGTGGGTCCCATCGTTGTGGGTGGGGCGACCTCTTCGATGAGGTTTGCACAAGAAGAGATCTTTGGGCCCATCGCCCCAGTATTTAAATTCTCCAGTGACGCAGAGGCCATCGCTATGGCCAACGATACCATTTACGGTTTGGCGTCTTACATGTACTCGCAAAACGTTGCGCGCTGTTGGAAGGTGGCTGAAGCTTTAGAGTATGGAATGGTGGGGATTAACGAAGGGCTTATCTCTAGTGAGGTCGCACCATTTGGGGGAGTGAAGTCCTCGGGCCTAGGCCGAGAGGGTTCCCAATATGGCCTCGACGACTACTTAGAAATTAAATACATGTGTTTTGGTGGCCTTTGATTTTTCTGCGAGCTTGAGACCTACTCTACAATCGTAGATGCAGGAGCTTGATTCGAAGACTGAGATGGGTGATCCAAAATTGTGATTCCAAGGTCGCAGTTTTGTATGTCTAGGTCTAACTTCACAATATAGGACTGCTTTCGAGAATCACATTGATAAACATAAGATAAGAAGACTTTGTCTTGAATAGCCTTTTTGGCGGGACGAGCCTGGGCTTGGCATCTATAGCCTTGAGCCGCCTGCTGATCCAAGAAGTCTGTGACTTGATCCAAGCACGTAACTCGTTTGTGCATAAACTTATTGGCATTGGCATAAGTCATGGTCAAAAAGTTGGCCAAAAGGACTAAAATGGTCACTCGGGTAATCATGTCTTGCTCTCCTATTCCAAGAGGGGTCAAATCCCCCTCAGAGTTTCAAAAAGCATTCCACAGAAGAGTTTAGAGGTATTTAAACCGTTATTTGGCCTGAGTGTTCTGCCGCTGTTGAGAGTAAAAATTCAGATCACATTTTTCACTAAAAGTGTGGGGTGCAAAATTAGTTAAGAAGTTTACGCTGCCTAGCCTGTTTGCTGGCCCAGATCACCCCAAGGGCTAAAAGAACCAGAGATAGCATTTCAAATATTTGAGGAGTCTTTTGCAGATAAATGCACTCGTAAATGATGGCAAAAATGGTCTCAGAGACAATCAGCTGTCCTACAAAAGCCGTAGATAAACGCTTGCTGGCCTCGTTCCAAAACCAGTTGCCTAGCACTGAACCAAAGCACCCCAACACAAAAGAAAGTGCGATGAACTGCATGGTGATGCCAGTGGTGTAAACCTCTAGGTGACCTGTCCAAATTCGGTAAACGATATAAAAAGCAAGAGTCCCAAAACTGCCTACTCCTAAAAGTTCAGACCAAATTTTAGGAGAGATATCCGTATTGAGTTTTAAAAACCTAGCGTTCATCAGTGCAAAGATCAACCAACTCACATGAGCCGCAAAAGCCAAAAGTGTTCCTTTAAAAGAGACCTCAGCATGACCTGTGAAAAAGTCATAGAGCATAGGCCACTGAACCACCGTAATCCCAAAAACAATCAACAATAAAGGTCCACTAAATTTTTTAAGTTCAGCACTAGAGCGTGCACCAAAAATGGCGATCGTAACAGGAAGTGCGCCGACAATGATGGATGTGATTGCTACACCCGTAAGTCTTACGGCATCCACCATTAGAATGTAATACAAAGAATTTCCCGTCACAGACAAAAGCAGCAACCATAAAATGCGAGACCCATTTAAAAGTTTTAAAACAGATTTAAGTTGGGGAAGCAGTAAGAAGGCCGACACTAAAGCATAAACGCCAAATCTTCCTGCAGAGATCAATTCAGAAGATGCATTGGGAAGAACAAAAGGGATGATAAAAGAAAAGCCCCACAGTGCCCCTGCTGCAACCCCAAAAATAATGCCTAGTGCCATGGTCCTCGATTCTCAAAAACAGATCAATTAAAGGTTCAGAATTACTTGAGGTATTTTCAGGTGAAAGGCAAGAGGGATCTTGGTTGTAAGGGAAGGCTTCCAAAAATTACAACCTTAGGCGCCCTATAGCGTCTACGGTCTTCCATTGTATTTCCTGTAAAGCCTTGTTATGTCTTTTGCAGAAACAAAATGACAAATAAGAGGGAGGCTTTCATGTCAGGAAAACCAGCTTTTATGAACTTTGCCGTAGATCATATGACATTACTTTTACATCCTAAAATGTATGCCGTTGCATATCCTGTTTTTAGGATCATTTTAGGTGTGGGACTTGAAGACATTTTATATGAAAAACGTCGCCCACAAAGTGAGAAGCAAAAAGAAAAATCAATGACCTTTGCCTCAAGCCTAGGAAAGTGGGAGTCCAACTCTGGTAATCCACTTCATACCGTCATTGCTGTGGTTCAGCCTTCTGAGCCAGAGGGTGAGCCGTCTCACGTTCGTGAAATGTTGGGCGCTTCTCCAGCGCAGTGGCAGCACATTGCTTTAAGAACACCAGACCTTATCTCTTTTCATAAACATTGTTTAGAGCATGGGGTGCAATTTGTGACTCCGATTTTAAAAGACGACCACGACAATTTGATTCAGGTTTTTTCTGGTGAGTGGTTCTATCCAGGTAGTAAAGCTCCAGGAATGTTCTTTGAATTCTTGCAAAGAGACCCTTCAGAAGGCGAAATTGCAGAAATTCAAAAGGCCAATAAAGAGACGTGGTTCCGTGATAAAACTTTCTTAGGTTTATATGACGAAAAAGAAAAAGAGTACCAGTCTGGAAAAGTAAAGCCTTTCCTTCCTGAAGAACTTTTTAACCAAATTTTAGATTATATTGGCGAGAAGCAAGTGTGGGAGATTACGGAAACTGATCTTGGTAATATCAAAACCATGATGCAAGAGTTTGCAAAGAAAAATCAGTAAACCATTACAATTAAAAGGTGAAATCATGGTGCAAGCATTTAGAATACTAGGTTGGTTAGAAGGACTTTCGTTTTTGGCATTGTTGTTTGTCGCTGTACCCATGAAGCATCTATATGGTGATCCACAATATGTAAAAGTTCTTGGCCCTATTCATGGTGGCTTATTTGTGGGTTATGTTTTGCTGAGTCACTATGTAGCAGACAAGTTAGGCTGGGATCTCAAGACCCGTTTCCTAGCTTTTGTGGCTTCCGTTCTACCATTTGGAACCTTTGTTTTTGAAGCCAAGTATTTACGTAAATCTTAATGAGTTAGAGCTTGAGGGGGCTTATCATCCTTGGTATATCCTCAAGCTATGATTTCACCAATATTTGATCCCCAAGTGTGGGATGTTGTTTCAGAATTTGATTTTAAAGACATCACTTATCATCGCGCCAAAGAGCAAGGCACGGTTAGAATTGCCTTCCATCGTCCAGAAGTGCGCAATGCTTTTCGACCCCAAACAGTAGATGAGCTGTACATGGCCCTAGATCATGCACGTCAAACCCCCGATGTGGGCTGTGTGCTTGTGACGGGGAATGGTCCATCACCCAAAGATGGAGGTTGGGCCTTTTGTTCTGGCGGAGATCAAAGAATTCGTGGCAAAGATGGCTACAAATACGAAAACGAACCCTCATCGTCGCATCAGACAGCAACAGATAAACAAAACGCATTTGAATCTGCAAAATTGGGTCGGTTGCACATTCTAGAAGTGCAACGTTTGATTCGATTTATGCCCAAAGTGGTCATCGCTGTGGTTCCTGGTTGGGCCGTGGGTGGAGGACACTCTTTACATGTGGTGTGTGACCTGACCTTAGCAAGTAAAGAGCATGCGGTTTTCAAGCAGACCGATGTGGATGTGGCAAGTTTTGATGGCGGATATGGCTCTGCGTATTTGGCTAAACAGGTGGGACAAAAACGTGCACGAGAAATCTTCTTTTTAGGTGCCAGCTATTCTGCCGATGAAGCCTTCCAGATGGGAATGGTTAATGAGGTGGTGCCTCATGTAGAACTTGAAAAACGAGCCTTAGAGTGGGCCGCTGAAATCAACAGCAAAAGCCCAACAGCCATTCGTATGTCAAAGTTTGCTATGAATCTGACTGATGATGGCATGGTGGGGCAGCAAGTTTTTGCGGGTGAAGCGACTCGTTTGGCTTACATGACGGATGAAGCTGTGGAAGGGCGTAACTCTTTCGTTGAAAAGCGTCCCAAAGACTTTAAAAAGTTTCCTTGGCACTTCTAGTTAGTAGGGTTAAGCTTAAAAGCATGGACCTGTTTTTTGACGATTTTCATTTCAGTTATTTTATTCGTATGTTGGTGTCTTTTCTGTGTGGACTGATGTTTGGCCTTGAAAGACAACTCAGAGCAAAACCTTTTGGGATTCGTGCCTGTGTTTTGATCTGCATGGGAACAACATTATTTGTTTATGTCGGGCAAGAAGCTTTAACTTTGGCTTCAGACTCTACTCGTGTGATCGGTCAGGTGATCACAGGAATTGGTTTTCTGGGTGCTGGAGCGATCTTGCAAAAAGACAGTTTAGTGCTTGGGATCACGTCAGCGGCCACTATTTGGGTGATTGCTGCTGTGGGTGCAGCTATTGGAGCTGGACATTTAGGTTACGGTGTTGCGACTACTTTTTTATGCGTCACCCTTTTAACTGTATCCAGACAGATCGAAATGCGAGTATCAATGCTACATCAGGGTGGAATCTCTTACATTCGCTCAGATCGTAGGAAAAGAAAAAGAGATGACTATGATCAATGAAGTGGTGGTGTATACGGATGGAGCTTCAAGAGGAAATCCTGGCCCCGCTTCTTATGGCGTTTGGATTTGTGCCAATGAAAAACCCGTAGAGGAATTAAAAGGCTATCTTGGAATTCAGACCAATAATTACGCAGAATACACCGCAGTCATTCAAGCTTTAACTTGGGCTAAGCAAAAAGGGATTTCACAGGTGGTCGTGCGTTCAGACAGTGAGTTGCTGGTCAAACAGTTGAGTGGAATTTATAAAGTGAAATCCGATGCGATCAAACCTCTCTATCAACAGATCAAAAACCTTATTGGCTCCTCCTTTAAAAGCGTGTCTTTTCAACATGTAAGACGTGAATTCAATAAAGAAGCAGACCGTTTGGCAAACGAAGCCTTAGACGAGTTATAAGCATTTTTTATGGCTCTAACACAACGCTGTAAAAAAATATAAAAAGTATAGAAACAGATAAAAATCATGGGAAAAGAGTCTTAAATCGGTTATCCCTACTCGCGTATAGAGAGGGGAAATCATGAATATTTTTATATCTTGGGCAAAGGTAACAAGCTTACTTTTTGCGATGAGTTTTGTGGCTGCATGTGGTGGTGGCGGTAAGGGTGAAGCAGAAGCTAGTCCACTTGGTTTTGATTTGGGTTATAACGCTGCGGATTTAGTGTTCATAGATGATGTGAAGTGTATTCCACAGATTCCAACATGGGGCAGTTTTAATTCTTATGCTTACGAACAGTCTCAACAGCCTCCTTTGATGAACACGACTGTGGTTCTTAGTGAATCAGACGGTATAGGTGGCGGCAGTACAGTTGAAATTCCATTGATAGATCAAAATGAAGAGTCCATTCGCACCATGAATGACTTGATCATGAATGTGAAAGACTTTGGTTCTAACGAGTTGGGTGAAAGAATTTATGGTTCTTATCCTTACCAGTCTAATAACGACAAACCACAAATGAAATATTCGCCGAACAAAGAAGCGTATCAGTACATTCGTACACGCTGTCGTACTGTAGAGTGTGTGGGAGATTCTTTATTTGGTGAAACCTGGGGCGCAAGATTTTATGTGAAAGAAAATTTTGGGATTAGTATTTCTGGCTTGATCTCTCCTCAAAGCGAAGAGTACAGGGATGCTCGTTCTGTGCGTGAAGTGATCTTTGCGATTTCAAGTTTACCTAATACGACCTTTCCTGTAGCTGGTGATCGTTTTACTTATGGTTATGATGTTTTTGCGCAAAACATTGTGATCACACCTTACGTCACTGGGGAAACTATGCCAGGTCAAGAGAGAGCCTCTGCTGTGATGTCTTCTTACAGAACAAGTGACGGACTGCTCTTTAATGCCGACATTATGATGTTTGATAATTGGAAAGAAGTCGATAAACCTTATCGTAAGGCTATGACCATCTTTCACGAACTGATGCACGTTTTAGATATCACTGTGGAAAGACGTACGTCTTTGTCACAAACTAAAGAATGGATGGACTTATCAGACTGGCTCTATGACGAAGCTCAAGGTCAGTGGTATGCCAATAACAAAGTGATGTGCTCTGTGTATGGTCGTGAGAATCCAACAGAAGACTTTGCCGAGTGCGGAATCCTTTACAGATATGCTCCTGACACTCTTAAAAAGATCAGCAAGAAGAAGTATGACTTTTTCAAGAAGAGAGTCTTTTTTGGTGTCGAGTACACTTCTGAAAGTTCTTGCGCTAAAAGCAGCGTGAAGTTCTTTTAATTAAAACGCTAAACGACCGATATCTGAATTGTTCTGGTTGATCTTTTTTTGTAGATCAAAAATTTCTTGCTCAAGTTTGGATTTCTTTTCTTTTAAAAGTTTAATTTCAGAATCTAGCTTGAGCCGCTTTTCCACCACATAAGGGTCTTGGCTTGCGGCGGGCAGTTCGTAGGCTTCGGCAAGTTTTTCTGTGAATCTGGCGTTCACCAATTTTAATTCTGCTTCGGCCAGTTGGATGGAGCTAGCCTGCTTTTCGTTGTCTCGTCTTAAAAAATCCACCCGACCTCTTTTGTATCCGCCATAAAAGATAGGTAAAAGGTCACCAGTGCAAACTTGAGTTTCTTTTTTTCCTTCAAAGCCATATTTGTATCCGCTCTCTGAAGTGCAAAACTTTTTTAAGCCATCTTGGAAGCCTTGAAAATATTGCGTGTCTCTTTCGCAAAAAAGTCGCGCGGGTTTTGCGTTTTGAGCATCTTTCACGCCGATGTCATAGGTGCAGTAGTTCTGCTTTCCGCTGTCGTAACTGATGGCGTATTTTTTATTGTCCTCACAAATCTTTTCTGGTGTGAGACCTTGAATGCCTCGGGAGAATCCAGACTCTTCACTGCAAAACTTATCTAAGCCCTTTTGATATCCCTCTAAGTATTCATCACTGCCTACAGAAACATCATGGGTGGCGCATTTAGAGAGAAACTGGGAGAGGCGGCTATAACGGCCTTCGGCTCCATCGTTGAAGCCTTGGGTGGCCCAATGGATGTTCTCACACTCTTTCTTTTCTAAGCTTCCACACTGAGTCAGTAGGAGGGGTGTGGCAATTAAGAGACAAAAATGGGCTGCAAAACGGTTCATTACTCCATTTTTAGGGACAATTTGACCCCGCGTCAAGCCAAGTCCCCCTCTGATACAAAGTCTCTGGGCATGTGATTTGCTGTAGAAATGAGGTATAAGGACAATTGTTTTGAGAGGCTTTTTAAGTTTTCTTTTTTTGGCCTGTGGGGCGACTTTGGTGGCTTTGGCACTTTATGCCCTGATCTTTAGCCCACAGAATTCTTGGTCGTTCAGGCTGGCTTGGCTGCCTGTTCTGGGCGTCTTTGTGGCCTTTTGGGCCGATCACAATATGCTTCGTAAGCAGAACTCCAAGCTGGCGCGGGAATCGCGGACCAAGGCCGATTTCATCAGTGTCCTCACTCACGATCTTAAAACCCCATTGGCGAGGATCAAAGCCATGGCCGAGGTGATCAGTAATGATGCCAGCGCTCTGACCTATGAGCAAAAACAAGCCTTAGCCCAGCTCGACAGGTCTCAATATGAGCTGACAAGTTTTATTGACGACATTGTGCAGATGAGTCGCCTAGAAGGTGGGTCGCTGAAACTGAACCTGCAAACCTCAGACATCAATCAGGTCATCACCACGGTGGTGCGCGAGTCCCAATTTGCAGCCGTGGATCGAAATATTGAAGTGGCCATGGAGCTTGAGCCGCTATTTAGTTTTAAATTTGATAGGGCTCTTATCAAACAAGTGATTCAGAACTTGGTTGAAAATGCTTTGAAGTACAGCCATTCCCATTCGCGGGTTTTGATCTCTACAGAGGATAAAGATCGTTTTGTGGTGATGCAGATTTCCGATGAAGGGATAGGCATCCCTGCTAAAGATTTGCCATTTATTTTTGATAGATATTACCGTTCGTCTGAAGCGAAAAGCTTTGCGGGCGGCAGTTCGGGGTTGGGACTCTACCTCTGTAAAGCCTTTACAGGCCTGCATGGCGGTACTCTGGACGTGAAGTCTAAAGAAGGACAGGGCACAACCTTTACACTCACCTTACCTAAGGGTGACAGGAGGGTGTAGAAGATGTCGTTAAAGATTTTAATTATTGATGATGATCAGGGGCTGCGCTTAGGCATTCGGTCACACTTAAAAGAAACAGGGGCCGAGATTCATGAAGCTTTTGATGGTGTGAATGGGATTGAGGTTTTTGAGCGTCTTAATCCTGAGACTGTTGATTTTGTTTTATTGGATGTGGACATGCCCAGAAAAAATGGTCTGGAAGTTTTAAAGACCATCAAGGCTCAGTCTCCAGGAACGACAGTGATCATGATGACGGCTTATGCGACTATTGAAAACGCGGTCTTTGCTGTGAAGAACGGCGCTTTTAGTTATTTATCCAAGCCCATTAACTATCAAGACTTAAAAGAAGTGATGGAAAAGGCTGCGGACGCCCACGATCTAGTGCAGATGGCGGCCCATGCAGCTCCCATATTTTATGACAGTGACCAAAAGATTGTAGGCAAAAACGAAAAGATGCAGAGTGTGTTTGCTGTGATCTCAAGACTCAGCAAAGTCGACACTCCTGTGCTAATTCGTGGAGAATCTGGAACAGGTAAAGAGCTTGTGGCTAAGGCCATTCATTATAACTCTCCTCGTAGAGAAGGGAAGTTTGTGGCGGTCAACTGTTCAGCGATCCCAGAGAGTCTTTTTGAAAGTGAATTCTTTGGTCATGAAAAAGGGGCCTTTACGGGTGCGGACCAAAGAAAGATTGGTCGATTTCAATTTGCCGAAGGTGGCACTCTGTTCTTAGATGAATTGGGGGATTTGCCCTTACACATGCAAGTGAAACTGCTGCGAGTGTTACAGGAAAAAATATTTACCCCTGTTGGAGCCAACCAAGACATCGAGACCGATGTCCGTATTATTGCTGCCACTAATCGTGATTTAGAAAAGATGATCACCCAGAATCAATTTCGCGATGATCTGTACTATCGCTTAAACGTGATGCCGATTGTGCTTCCGCCTCTTAGAGAACGTCGAGAAGACATCGAGCGCCTGATTCATTTATTTGTGAAAAAGTTCAATAAGACTCACAAAAAAGAAGTGCGTAAAATATCACCAGAGGCCTTGATGTGTCTGACAAGTTACGACTGGCCAGGCAATATCCGTGAACTGGAAAACGTCATTGAACACACTTTTATTCTTAATGACGAGCATGAGATTCTATTGTCCCACCTGCCTGAGAAGCTATTAAAGGCCGTCAACGTGCATTTACCACAAAAGACCAAACATCAAAATGCAGAAAGCCTCATAGATAAGCAGGCAGAAGAGTCTGTAGAGCTTTTTGAGGACAAAAAGATAGAAATCCCTATAGATTCACTGGATTTTCAAAAACAAAAAGAAGAGTTTGAGCGCCGATTTATCATTGAGGCCTTGAAGGCTAACGGCGGGAAGATCAACCAGACGGCTTTGCAGGCGAACATCCCTAAAAAGACTTTACTCCGAAAAATTGAAAAATACGGCATAGATCCAAAGTCCTTTACGCCTTAAAAGCCCTTGGCGTGCGGGTTGCCCCGCTTGCCCTTTAAACCCTTGGTGCTTCAAAAAGTCCCTTAAAATATATGTCAAGCACGGATAAAGTGCAGAATAAAATTTTTTTTGAGCGTTTATTTTGCATTTGTAAAAAAAATCCTAATTGTTCAGCAATTTATGTTGATTGTCTGCTGCGGACTCAATAGATTTGATCTTCTATGATTAAGATGCCTCCCCAAGCATACACAAAAGAAGTGCTCACGGCCGCTTTTGACTGGCTGTCCAGTCAGCCCGAGTACGTTCGTCAGAAGATCACAAGCTCTGACGATCTGGTGGGGCTATATCTTAAATCCACGCGTTTAAAGCAAGACTTTAATAAAGACCTTTCAAGTGCCAAGAGTTTCCGTAACGAACTGCAAGACCTTGCTCAAAATTTAAAACAGTTTGAAGAAAAAGAAGAGCCTCCAGTAAAGCCCACTATGCCATCAAGAATGGCGGCGCCTCAACTTACAAAAGAGGAGTTGGCCTACCATCAGGGGCAGGCGGTGGAGAGAGCTTACGAAGGGTCCCAAGTGGCAAAGCCCCATACACCCACGATGATGCCCACAGCTTTTCATGAGCAAGAAGTAGGTAACCCTTTGGCTTCGTCCACGCCGACATCAGGTCCTGTAACCACATCTACTCCAGCAAGCACAAAGCTGACCAAACTTTCTGAAGGGGAGCTGATCTTTAAGTTAGACAGTAAAACCATCTCGGCGCTGAATCTGGCTAAAGACCGTTTGAACCTAAGTTCCGACACAGAAGCTCTAAGGGTTTTGGTGTCTCTAGGCGAGAAGCATCTTAAAAGACTCTTTGCCGCCGAAGACTAAACTCACCTTTGCCTTAATAGGGCCCTCGTAACGATTTAGAGCAAAGAGACAGAGAAAGACTCTTGCCGAAGCATTTCAGTGTTAAGGCGGCATGGTCATCAGAGCATGGGCAGACTTGGAACAAGACTCTTGCTAAAGCACTCAGCCCCACTTTGATAAGCCCTTGAACTTGTTTGGGATTGTGTATAATGAATAAGCTTAAAGTTTGTTCAAAATTCGGTTACTGTCGAAGTGTCATCAAGGAGCAGGAATGTCTACACCTACAGAGAAGGAAAACTATTCAAAAACCCTAAAATTACCTGAGACGGAATTTCCCATGCGTGGCGATTTGCCTAAAAGAGAGCCCGAAATTCTAAAAAAATGGGAAGAGAAGAAGCAGTACCAAAAGATGATCGCTAAAAACAAAGGGAAGACAAAATTTGTTTTCCACGATGGTCCTCCTTATGCCAACGGTGACATTCATTTGGGCCATGTGCTGAATAAGGTTTTAAAAGACATCGTTGTTAAATATAAAAATATGCAAGGCTTTCACACTGAGTTTATCCCAGGGTGGGATTGTCACGGACTTCCGATTGAGCATAAGGTTTCAAAAGAGTTAGGTGAAAAGCGAAAAGACAAAACTAAAAAAGACATCCGCGCTCTTTGTCGTGCAGAAGCACAAAAGTGGGTAGGTATACAGCGTGACCAGTTCAAACGCTTAGGCATTCTTGCAGACTGGGAAGACCCGTATTTGACTTTGCACCCCAACTACGAAGCTGAAGAGGTCAGAGAACTAGGAAGAATGCTTAAGAATAAAGTTCTGTATCGTGGGGAAAAGCCCGTGTTTTGGTGTCCTACGCTTCAAACTGCCCTAGCGGATACAGAGGTGGAGTACCGCGACCACAAAAGCCCTTCTATTTATGTGAAATTTGAAATTGCAGAAGAGTCACTCAAAGCTTTAGGATTGCCTGCAAAAACCAGTGTGGTCATTTGGACTACAACTCCGTGGACTTTACCTGCCAACTTTGGGATCAGCTTTCACCCTGACTTTGAGTATGCCTACTTTGACAGTTCAGTGGGTCCGATTGTGATTGCTAAAGAACTCAAAGAAGCTTTTGAAAAGGCCACTGAAACCACTTTGGGCGATGTGAAAAAGACTTTTAAAGGTACGGAGTTTGAAAATTTAAAAGCTTTGCACCCATTTTTAGATCGCACCTCGCTTTTTGTTTTAGGGCAACATGTGACTTTAGATGCAGGGACTGGGTGTGTGCACACGGCTCCTGGGCATGGGGTGGATGACTATAATGTGGGTCTTAAATATGGACTTCCTGTATTTAGTCCTGTGGATGAAGCGGGGAACTACACTGAAGAGTATCCAGAAATGCAGGGCCAAAATATTTTTAAAGCCAACCCTGTGATCATTGAGAAACTAAAGGAATCGGGCCACTTGATTCATGTCAGTTATTTTACACACAGTTACCCGCACAACTGGCGTTCAAAAACACCTCTTATTTACCGCGCGACCCCCCAGTGGTTCATCCGAGTTGATGACGAGAAGTTCAACATTAGACAAAAAGCCTTGCAAAGTATTGAGAATGAAATTGCTTTTGTGCCTGCATGGGGACAAGCGCGTTTGAAGGCCATGGTGGAAAACCGTCCCGACTGGTGTATCAGTCGCCAAAGAATTTGGGGAGTCCCCATTCCTGTGTTCTTCTGTGATTCCTGTAACGAGGCTTTGGTTAAAGAAGACATCATCAATGATATTGCTGACAAGATGGAAAAGGGCCAAGGTATTGAAGAGTACTTTGAAGCTCCAAAAGGGACTTTCACCAAAGGCCATACATGTGAAAAGTGTGGAGGCCAAGAGTTTACAGCCTCGCAAGACATTTTAGATGTATGGTTTGACAGTGGTGTGGGCCACGCCGCCGTTCAGGCAAAAAGAGAAGGCTTAAGCGTGCCTGCTGACATTTATCTTGAAGGAAGTGATCAGCACAGAGGCTGGTTTCAGACCAGTCTGCTCACGTCAATGGCCTCCCGAGGCAGTGCTCCCTTTAAGGCTTTAGTCACTCATGGTTTTTTAAATGATGAGAAGGGCTATAAGATGAGTAAGAGCCTTGGGAACACAATTGATCCCTCTACGGTGTTTAAACAAAATGGAGCGGAGATTTTACGTCTATGGGTCGCCTATGAAGATTTTGGTAAAGACGTCAGTGTGGGGCCTGAAATTCTAAAACGCGTGACAGAGACCTATCGTCGTATTCGTAATACCATGCGCTTTTTGTTGGGTAACACAAAGTATATAGAACAGATTGAGATGCTGAAGTTTGAAGAGTTAGACAGCTTGGATCGGTGGATTTTACATAAGCTCAATCAGCTGATCAAAGATGTGACAGCTCATTACGATCAGTATAATTTTTATCGCGTGTATCATGCGGTGAACCAGTTTTTTACTGTGGATCTCAGTGCGTATTATTTAGATATCATTAAAGACAGATTGTATTGTGAGCCTGAATCTTCATTAAAACGCAGGTCGTCTTTGACGGCGCTTTACCATATCACCAATGATTTAACTAAAATGTTAGCGCCAATTCTTTCTTTCTTAGCCGAAGAGATTCACCCCTATTTATCTGGCCCCAAAGCGGATACGATTTGGGAGGAAAGTTTTCCGCAATTTAGAACTGAATGGAATTTTGAGGCTGTGGCCACAGAGTTTGATCAATTGATGGCCATCCGTTCAAATGTCACCAAAGTTTTAGAGGACCTGAGAAAAGAGAAGGTGATTGGTTCCAGTCTTGAGGCACGGGTGACAATCACTTTAGCAGGAGAAGACTTTAAACTGGCCACCAAATATGAAGACTTTTTAGAAGAGCTATTTATCGTTTCGCAGGTGCAATTGGCCGAAGGTCCTGAATCTGTCAAGGCCGAAAAGTATCAGGGGAATAAGTGTGCACGGTGCTGGAAGATTAAAGATGCTAAAGGCATGGACAAAAATCGCGAGGATGTTTGTCAACGTTGCGCAGAGGCATTAGTCTAGATAGAGAAGTTTGGTTAAAATACGAGAAGGCACGACAACTGAGGTAGGACATTTGAACAAGAAGTATTTATATCTGATTTTAATAACGGCCATCGTAGTGATTTTGGATCAAATCACAAAGATGTATATCAACATCAATTTTCGCTTGGGCGAGTCTGTACCTGTCATCCAAGATATTTTTCACATCACTTATGTGAGAAATACGGGTGCGGCTTTTGGTCTTTTTAGCAATGCCAGCGAGTTGTTCAGAACCGCTTTCTTTCTATCATTGCCACCCATTGCGATGATTGCCATTTTTATGTTTATTAAAAGCACTCCTGAAAAGGAAAAGTTGCAATGTATGGCTTTGAGTTTAGTATTTGCGGGTGCTCTTGGGAATTACATTGACCGCTTACGCTTTCGTTATGTGATCGACTTCTTGGATTTTCATTATAAGAACGTCTGGTCTTACCCTGCGTTTAACGTTGCTGACATTTCCATTGTGTGTGGTGTGATCGCATTATTTTATTTTACCTTCACTGAAGAGATTAGGAAGAAAAAGGTTAAGAGTTGATACCTCAATTAGAAGTTTTAGGATATGCCATTCCTACTTACTTGCTGACCCTATCTATTGTTTACTGTATAGGTATTTTCTATTTTTTTAAAAGACTTGCGCGTTTCAGTTTAAACCCTAATGTCGCTTCAGACATCTTGCTTTTAGCTATGGTCTTAGGTTTTATTGGGGCACGTGTGTTTTATATCATCTACCAAGAACCTGACTACTATATGCAAAACCCCTTCGAGATTCTGCAATTTTGGCATGGTGGTTTTGTGTATTATGGTGGATTTTTAACTGCCATGCTGGCGTGCTTTATGTACTTAAAACGTAAAAACGAAAATCTAGGTTTATGGATGGACGCCGCTGCCCCTGTGCTGGCTTTAGGGTATGGGCTGGGACGGTTAGCCTGCTTTTTTAATGGCTGCTGCTATGGTGCCGTCTGTACACTCCCATGGGCCATTCAGTTTCCTCACCTCCATGGCGAAAGACACCCTACACAACTTTATGCGGTCGCTTTTGAACTGTCAGTATGGGCATTATTGCTGCTGCTTGAACGCAAGGTCACTTATAAATTTAAAACATTTGGAATGTTATTCTACACATGGATCGTCGCCCACGGCATAGGCCGCATCGTCATGGAACTCTTCCGCGACGACCCCAGAGGCGAAAAAATCTTTGGTTTTACAATCTCCACCTGCATCAGCCTCATTCTTATCGCATGGGGCACAATAAGACTCATCCAAAACATAAAAACACCAACAAGCTCTAACCCCACTGATACCAGCACAACAAAAGCAAAGAACACCTTATAAGACATATAGCTACTCAAGCGGGATCGCATTGAGTCCTGAAACACAAAAAAACAAATCCACTCTATATATCGACCACCAAAAAGCCCATCAAATATCAAGCTAGCGTTTGTTCTGGGTTGGGTTGGTTGAATATTTAAGTATATGGTCGAAATGCGAGTTCGGCTTGGCGTGATTTTGCGAAGGCAAAATCATGACAAACGTCACTGTCTGAGCATTTTGAGTATATACTTAAATATTCAACCAACCCAACCCAGAACAGGCGCGTCCGTCACATGTTATTTGGTGGCTTTGTAGATAAAGCTGGCTCCGCCCATTAGTGATTGATATTGGATCTTCTCGAAAGGTGCGGACTGTTGGATCATGTCTATCAGTGCTTGTCCTGAGGGGAACTTAGAGCTGGATTTGCTTAAATAATTGTAAGCGTCTTTTTTGCCAGAGATGATTCCGCCAAGAATAGGCATAACTTTATTATTATAAAATTTTACGAAGGGACCTAATACACCACGTGACTCAGAACCTGTTTCTAGGATCATCATGCGACCATTAGGTTTTAATACGCGATACATTTCAGATACGGCTTTGGAAAGATCTTCGACATTTCTTAAACCATAAGAGATGCTCACAACATCAAAAGATTCATCAGCAAAGGGTAAAGCACAAGCGTCGGCAAATTGGAATCCAATCTGTGCTTTTTGGTCTTGTGCTTTTTGGCGTGCGATTTCTAGCATGGGTTCGCAGAAGTCCGCACCTATAACAACATCGGGTCTTTTCCCTTGGGCATTATAAAAGTCAAAAGCGAGGTCACCTGTACCAGTGGCGATGTCTAAGACATGGTCTGTGCTTTTCACATCACTCCATCGCACGAGTTTTTTGCGCCATAATCTGGCAATGCCAAAAGTGATCAGGTCATTTGCAGAGTCATAACTGCCAGAAATGTTGGAAAATAAATTTTGAATGGTTTTGGATTCAGGTCCCTTAGACGAAGAAGAGTTGGTGTTGATGTTTTGAGACATAGGTCCTCCAAAAGTGGCAATTACGCTTTAAGATCACGCATGAATTGAGCTAAGCGATGGGACTTTTCAAATAAGTCTTTAAAGTCTGTGAGGTTCATAGCTTGTTCTTTGTCAGAGAGGGCTTGATCTGGATTTTCGTGGACTTCTACAAGTAAGCCATCTGCACCTGCTGCGATACAGGCTAAAGACATCTCTGTAACCAGATCGGATCGTCCTGTTCCGTGAGAGGGATCGGCAATCACAGGAAAGGGGCCACCGAATTTTTTGATGTAAGCAATAGCATTGAGATCAAGAGTGTTGCGTGTGCGTGTTTCAAAACTACGAATGCCACGTTCACATAAGAAGATCTGTTCGTTGTCTTCTTTAAGGATGTAGTCAGCGGCAAATAACCATTCATCAATGGTCGCTGAGAAGGCGCGTTTTAAGAGAACGGGTTTTTTGACTTTACCTAGCTCAGAAAGCAAGGGGTAGTTGTACATGTTCCGAGCGCCCACCTGAAAGCAGTCCACCACTTCCGCCATATCAGAAATCTGACGCGGGTCTGTCACTTCACTAATGAAGCCCATATTGAAATGGCTTTTCACTTCTTGTGCCCAAGAGTAAGCTATTTCGCCATGGCCTTGAAAGGTGTTAGGGCGGGTACGCAGTTTAAAAATACCGCCACGCAAAAGCTGAACGCCCATGTTATGAAGTTGTTCGGCAAGCTGCCAGAATTGCTCTTTAGATTCAACGGAACAGGGCCCTGCAATAATATGAAACTGGTGTGCAAAGTCTGCGTTATGTATTTGGGTGTTTAAGGCCATGTCCCATGTTCTCCGCTCAAGAGTTTAAGCATTAGACTAGCTTTGAGGTGCTGTCTACAAATTGACCCAAATAATCACGCCATAAGCTGCCTTTTTGTGAGATTTTCGTTATAAAAGGGCTATGGATGAAACAAAGTCTACGAATTTGCCACTTTTTCTACAAAAGGGCGTGCTTTTAAGCCAAGCTCCCCAACACGTTTGGGTGGCAGAAAATTGGAGCAAAAAAGCTGTGAGGTCTCAGGATTTAGGCTTTCAAGGGCCTTACGGAGGCACTTGCTTTTATAGTCCTGAGTTTGACCTTAAGTATAAAGATGAAGTCATTGTGGTTCCTCACACCTACAAGATGACGGCTCCCGAGTTAGCGGCCGAGTTGCCAGAGGTGACGATCGCACCTTCCCTGGATTTAGATTGGCAACCAGAGCGCGAAGTGTATGAGCAAGACTATCAAGAGATCATAAAGCGTATTGATGCGGGCGAATTGATTAAAGCCGTTCCTTTTATGAATTATATCGCGCCCAAGCCCGAGAATTTTCAGACAGAAATCTTACCTTATGTTTTACAGAATCTACTTCAACGCAGTGACATTCAATTTGTGTATGGTCTTTGGGATGAAGAGAGTGGGTTTGTAGGTTCTACTCCAGAGATTTTAGTGGAAGGTACACCAGAGGAATTGCGTGTGATGGCCTTGGCGGGAACCCAAGCCATTGAAGATCAGAGTGATATGTTACAAAACACCAAGCTTTATGATGAACACATGGTCGTGGTGGATGATATTGCTGAAAAGCTTTCTGGTGCTGAACTCAGTTGGGGTGAGACCCATGAGGCGCCTTACGGTCCCTTGAAACATTTGCGAACTATGGGAACATTAAAAGACTTTAAAGGCGTTTTGGGCACTCTGATCATGGAGCTGTCTCCCACGTCGGCCTTAGGTGTGTACCCCAAGGATCAGCTACAACAAAATCTGGATGTCTTACACGCCGATACGCGCGGCTCTTACGGCGCACCCTTTGGTGTGATTGATCATGGTTTTGCGCATTTTATTGTATGCTTGCGCGGACTGTTTTGGGATCAGACGCATCTGCGCATTCGAGTGGGTGGTGGAGTGATTGCCCAAAGTCATCTTGAAGATGAGTTAAAAGAACTAGAATTAAAATTTATGAGTACAAAAACCAAGTTGGGGTTATGACAAATATTTTACAATGTAGAAACTTGATCCAAGACTTGTATGACAAAGGTGTAAGAAGTTTTGTTTTGTGCGCAGGTGCTAGAAATGCCGCCTTCATTGAGTGCTTTTCAAAATTGACAGTGCCAGATCATGTGGATGTGCATTGGGGGTTTGAGGAAAGAAGCGCAAGTTTTTTTGCCTTAGGCAGAGCCAAACAAACAGGCTTGGGTGCGGCTGTGTTCACTACATCAGGTACAGCTTTGGTGGAAACCCATGCGGCATTAGTAGAAGCTTATTACTCCAGTGTGCCTTTAGTGGTGGTCTCTGCCGACCGCCCACAAAAACTTTGGGGAACGGGCGCACCTCAAACTATCATTCAAAAAGATATATTTGCCACGCAGCTAGGGCCAACAGTGTCATGGACAGACCATGAACATCTTAAAAAGGTCACATTTCCTTTTCATATCAATTGTCCTATGCACGAGCCTTTGATTGACGAGCCTATGATGGAGTGGAAGTTCAACACCTCCAGATCCTTAAGTGAAAAGGACTTAAGAATGCAAGGGAGCTTTGAGCCCTTTAATAATTTAGATTTAAATATGCTATTGACAGATTATGAAGATATTAAAAAACCATTCTTTATCATCTCGGGCTTAAATTCCAAAGAGCATGACGACGTTAAGTTTTTAAATGAGATGGCGGTTCCTGTTTATGTAGAGTCCACCGCAGAAGACTTGGGTTTTAAAAATAGAGTGTCGGCCATGTCTTTTAATATGGAGTTCATCAGAAAAAACTTTGATGCTGTGATACGCATTGGTGGTATTCCGACGCATAAGTTATGGAGACAGCTCGAAGAAGAGCGTGGAATTTCTGTTCTGAACTTTTCATCTTTAAAATTTCCAGGACGCTCAGATTCGCAGGTTCATAGTATTAAAGTGTTAAAGGACTTCATTTCAAAGTTAGAGTTAGATTCTCTTGCAGATATTTTGGGACAACTACAGGAACAGGACCAAAAGATTGAGAAGATCATCAAAAAAAATTCTATTTCAGAAATGAACTTTTACCTTGAGATCAAAAAGAAATTAAAAGACACTGGGGCCCATGTTTTCGTAGGAAACAGTCTGCCTATACGAATGTGGGACATAGCTGGTTTTAGTAAAAGTTTTAAGGCGTTTGCTAACCGTGGAGTCAATGGCATAGATGGTTTGTTGTCCACGGCTTATGGACTGGCTTATAAAAATGAACATCCAGTAGTGGCGATTGTGGGTGATCTCAGTGCACTTTATGATTTGACTGCTCCTTGGTTTTTTACACAAGATAAGCGCAAATTTGATATCAAGATTATTATTGTGAACAATATGGGGGGGCAAATCTTTGCACCTTTGTTTGATAATCCTAAATTTATAAATTCACACAAGATCAACTTTAAAGGCTTTGCAAGCTTGTGGGGGCTGAAATACAGCAAAGTGGAAGACGCTGGCGACATTCCGAGTTTTAGTGAATGGCCAAATATCATGGAGATAGGTCCCGATAACGAACAGACGGCAAAAGTATGGCAAGAGATCAAGAAACTCAGTTCGTAGTCTTGCATGGTTTTTTGGGTGACAGCCAAAGTTTTGCAGCCTTGAAGGAATGGGGTGTGCGGGTCTCAGCCTTAAGCTTAAGGCCCTCGGAATTAAACTTTCCTACATGGTCAGAACTTTTGGATTTCGTCGAGCAAGAACTTCATAAATACTCTCAAACTCCTCATCGCCTTATGGCTTATTCTATGGGCGGAAGGATTTTGATTGAACTTCTAGATCGTCTAGACCTTACTCATTGTAAGAAAATAAATTTCATTTCTTCTCATGTAGGCCAGTACGCAGGGGATGAAGTGGCTCAGAGAATGCGCTTTAATCAAGAGTGTTTAACAAGATTGGAGAACCAGAGTGCAGAGGAGTTCTTAAATTTTTGGAACCAGTTGCCCCTTTTTGCTTGGGATGATCCGCGTGATGGTTTTGACTGGAGTTTACAAGAGATGAAGCATTTTTTTCAGCATTGGGCCCTAGCAAGCCAGTTGGAGCTTAATTTTGATGAACACACTCAACCTTTGATTGCTCATAGTTATGGGCAATATGATGAAAAATATAAAGAACAGGCGCGAAGGTTTAAGCAGAAGTGTCCTGACATCCAGATACAAGAGATCCAAGGGCGCAGCCATAGGCTCTTGCAACTTGACGACTTAAAACAAATAGCCCAATTGGACTAAACTAACTAAACTAACTAAACTAACTAAACTAACTAAACTAACTAAACTAACTAAACTAACTAAACTCAGAAACTAAATAGCGGAAGTAAAAAAATAAGAGTATCTATGATAAATAAACAAACACTAAAAGCCCTTTTGATCTCCTCACGGCCCGCTACATTGACAGCATCTTTAGCCCCTATTTTGGTGGCGTACTTTATGGCGGAAAGAATTGAAAAAGACACGGTAGTGGCTTGGTATTTGATACCGATATTGGTTGCCGCTTTAAGTATTCAGATTGCGACAAATTTCTTTAATGATTATTTGGACTTTGTTAAAGGCGGAGACAAAGAAGATCGCTTAGGTCCTACACGAGTCACCAGTGCGGGTTTGCTATCTCCTCAGCAGGTCAAGCGTTGGGCTTTGGGATTTTGTGGATTGGCCTTTGTGGCAGGCATACCCTTGGTGCTTCGTGGAGGCGAAATCTTTTTGCTTTTGGGATTGATCAGTTTGGCTATGACTTACCTCTATACGGGGACACGGTTTTCTTTGGCTTACACGGGGTGGGCTGACCTTTTTGTTGTGGCCTTCTTTGGATGTTTTGCCGTTGCAGGGACCTATTATTTATTATCTTTAAGTTGGAATCCATGGGCTTTGCTGGTGGGTCTGCAACTAGGGTCTTTGTGTAACATTCTGCTATTGGTGAATAACCTCAGAGATCAAAAACAAGATGCCGCCAACAATAAAAAAACTGTGGTCGTGCGTTTTGGTCGACGCTTTGGCTTGCTGGAGTACCTTGTGCTAATCTTAATAGCTTTTTTCCCGATCTTATTCTGGCCATTTATCTCTTACCCGTTGTTGCTTTTTGTATTTCAATTTCCATACTTATTTTGCTCTTTATATTTATGGAACTGGGTACGCAAGAATGAGCCATCAGCGCAGTACAATAAGATATTGAAGTTTTCGTCTATAATATATTTAGGATTTACGTTAATGTGCTGTGCGGGTCTTCGAATGTTTTAAGTAAGGACAGAGGATGAAGGTTTTTGTTCATAAATATTCTTTGATTTCCAAATCCTTGTTAAATGCACAAGAGCAGAAGAAACAGGGCGCGCGCTCTATAAGCACAGAACAAGACAATGTTGGTTTGGCATGTGCAGAGGTGTCTCCTCAAAAAAATGTAGACCCAGCGCTAAGAGTAGAAACACAGCACGAAAAAAGAAACGCTTCGGTTCATGAAGGTCTTTTGTTTCAAATTCAGTTTCCAGACCAGAGTTTGGGATTTAGCTCGCTTCATGTGCATTCCAGTTTAGGTGATGAGAGTATAGAAACGTTTTTGCATCATCTTAAAAATCAAGGAAAGTCGTATTTATTAAAAAACTATTCTCAAGTGATTTTAAATGCGACAGTGGACGCCAGAGACCAGTGGCGCAAGAGACTTAAGGACCCTAAAGTTTATTCTCATTATACCTCTGTTTCTCCGATTCTATCACGACAAGAAGTGCAAGATGTAAAAGCCCGTGGCTTTGAAAGAATTAAAATTAAAATTGGAACTACTGAAGACAGTTTGCAAAACATAATAAGACATTATGAAAGTATACCAGAGGCTCAAAGTTTAGATTGGATTTGTGATTTTAATTTGTCTGGTCAAATAGAAGATCTGAAAAAAGCCAATGTCAGCAAGTGGAGTTCTAACGTTTATTTTGAAGATCCCACTTCTTATGATAGCGTGGTCTGGAAAAATTTAATTGATTTAGGATTTAAGCTTATTTCTGATCAGGTGGAGCCACAGCAGATCATCAACGACGGGGTGCGAGTTTCGGCAATAGCGGCTAAGCCGAACAAAGTGGATATGCTTCACCTCTTGGAGAACTCCGAAGATTGTAAGATTATGGTAACTTCAAATATGGGTGAAGATTTGGACATTTTGACATCTTGGTACTGGGCTCAGTATGTACAAAAAGAAATGCCACATAAATTTTTTGGAGCAGGTTTTCTGACTCAAGATATGTATCTTCCTAATAAATATATAGAGATTTCTAAACAGTTGTTTGCGGATCAGCCTTTTATCTCTGACGCAAAATTGGATGTATCAACAGGCTGGGGACGCGCCTCATTCTTAAAAGATTTACAGTGGGTAGAGGTTTAAGTGTTAGAAGACAAATACATCCTGAAACATAATGTGCATTGTATTTGGGATACTCGTAAGTGGAGCGAAGAGTCTCTTTTGCACATCACATCTGTGGCCAGAGAGTTTTTAAATTCTTCAGACATCCACTGTCGCGGGTATCTCTTCCAAACCTCAGGCACCACGGATCAGCCCAAATTTATTCTCCATACAGAAGACACTCTGACCTCTTGCGCGCAAGGGTGTCAGTTATGGTTGGAACTGACGCAAGCGGATCGTTGGATGAATGTGCTTTCGGAATTTCATATGGGAGGCTTTTCTACCTATTTTAGAACGCAAGTTTTACGTTTAAAGCCTGTGCATACGACCACATGGGACCTTCAAGCTCTTCCAGAGCAATTTGAAGAGCATCAGTGCACGTTGATCTCTTTGGTGCCTACGCAGATTTATCAGATTGTAGAGGCTCAGTTACATGCCCCAAAGGGTTTACGCTTAACCTTGGTGGGTGGAGGAGCATTAGATTCGACACTTCAGCAAAAGGCCAATTCTTTGGGGTGGAATGTTGTCAGATCCTTAGGTTCTACCGAGACAGGGTCGCAAATCTTTACTGAAAAACGGGGTCCCACTCTTTTAGGAGCTTGGGCCTTACCCCACTTTGAGGTGCGCACTGACTCGCAGTCAGTGCTTCAGGTGAAAGGGGCAGGATTATTTAAAGGTTATGTGGTGCAAGAGGGTCAAGACTATCGAGTGCTTCCTGCGGTTTTAGATGCAGAAGGTTTTTGGACCAGCGCCGATCGAGTGCTGCTTGACGGCCGAAAGATAGTGAAATTTTATGGTCGCATAACAGATCAGGTAAAAATCTTAGGACACCTAGTGGATGTCAATCAAGTGCGCGATAAATGGAAAGAATTTCTTCGGGAGCAGCAGTGCCATGCTGAAGCTCATCTTGAAGTTTTACCTGATATCAAATCAGAGAATCAAGTGGTCTTGTGTGTAGAACAGTTCGATGCTGGGTGGGATGAGCTCATTAAACAATGGAATCAAAGAGTAGCTTCGTTTGAAGGCATCAGAGGTTGGTTTTACTTAAAGCAAATACCTAGGTCGGATATCGGTAAGGTCCAGTCATATCAAATTAAACGCCTATTTAGTTATGATGGATGACTGGGAATGTGTATAAATATTCAAAAATAGACGGATGTCTTGAAACTGTGTTTATTCTAGAGACTTGCTTTGC
The DNA here is from genome assembly GCA_023954155.1 of Pseudobdellovibrionaceae bacterium. Taxonomy (NCBI): domain Bacteria; kingdom Pseudomonadati; phylum Bdellovibrionota; class Bdellovibrionia; order Bdellovibrionales; family Pseudobdellovibrionaceae; species Pseudobdellovibrionaceae bacterium. The sequence goes on from JAMLIO010000001.1 coordinate 550,673, forward strand.
AGCAAAAAAAGCTTCACAATTAAATAGTCAGACATTTTACGACAAATAATTAAGTTTTGATGGACCTTAGATGCGTATTGTGAACCATCATTAAGAACGTAAGTTCAATAGTGCAGGTGTAGAGGGAAAGATCATGGATAAAGATTTAGTGACCAAATTGAGTTTATTAGCAGCGTTCATTGGCCTGATTATGCTCGCTAAATTAGGTTATTATAGATACAAGGTGGTCAATTTAACAGATAGGGGCCGAGTATTAGCAGAGCTCTATGTTAAAGAACAAAAAGAGTATTATGACCGTAACAAAGAATATATTTATGATGTGCATAAGATTAGAAATTTTCAAAGTTTAGACCCTGCACTTCACGTTTATCATGAAGAGGCTGTGGTGCCCGAACAGTATAAACCTGTCATTGATTTAGAAGGGATTCCCTTCATGAATAAAGATGATTACAGAATTTATGTGGGAGTGAAGAATCACTTCAATAATAAGCTGTATTTTTGGAAGGTGGATGCCAAGGACAAACCAGAGTTGTTAGTGACGGATATTCAGCTTGATTCTATGGCGGGCTCCAATTAAAAGACTTCTATGAGTCTAGAGTTTAAAATTTACAGTCCTACGGACTTTCCTGCATATTTGCCCAAGCTCAATCAGCTGTATGACCAATTGTTCGAGGGTGGGAAGGGTTTTCGTGCCCGACTGGTCACTCAAATTGCTGAATTTGTAAGCTTAGATGCCTCTACAACGAGTTTGCTCGCTCAAACCGTGGAGTTTATCCACAATTCTTCTTTGTTGCATGACGATCTGATTGATAAGGCTCCGATGAGGCGCGGCAAAGCGGCGGCCTGGATGGAGTATGGTCCAGAATATACGGTTCTTGCAGGGGATTATCTGTTGGCTCGTGTGGTGCTCAACCTGTCTCAGCATGGGCATATTGGTCTGGTGCAAATCACAGGTAAAGCTCTTTCTGATCTTCTAGAAGGGGAGTGGCTACAGGATAGCATTCGCCACGACATCAGTGTCACTTGGGAGCAGATGGATCGCATTCATCGCTTAAAAACCTCGTCTTTATTTTCTTGGTGTATTAAAGCGCCCTTTGTTTTTAAAAATTACAGTGATGATATTGTAAATCTATTATCCGAGATGGGTGATGATTTGGGAGCATTGCTGCAAAGAAGCGATGATCTTTTGGATTTTAATATCAGAAATGCTGAAGGCAAAACCACTTTTACAGATTTAAAGGCAGGTTATCTCAATCTCTTTTCTATTGAATTATTTCAAACACCAGAACAGCGTCAAAAGGCATTCCAGTTACAATCGCTAGAGCAAGTGTACGAATTGGTGGGCCAACAAAAATTTGAACACGCCTTAAACGCCTTTGACACCAAGAATGCAAAGCTTATTGCTGGGGTTGTGCAAAAGGCAGCAAAGATTCAAGAAAAATGCAACTTAAGTCCTGACTTTGTAGAATTTGTGGAAGCTATAGCGACTAAAATTTATTGGCGAGATCAATTGTAGGTGAATGTTAAAGAGGTTCTCTTAGACCAAAACGCGGAAGAGTCCTCACTGCTCAGTGAGTTTCTGAACAAGTACAGTGACGCCTATTCTTTTCATCGGGTTCCTTTTTCAGGACAAGAGCAATTATTTTTAACTTGTCAGAATGACCGTGTGGGTTTGATCAAGGGCAAGCAAAAAATCTGCTGTGTGGATTGGACCGAAGAGACTTTGCTAAAGAGATTCGCTCAAACTTCAACAAAAGAAATATTCATTCAGGCTGTCACAAATAAAAAATCATCGACAGTGTTATATGATCTGACTGCGGGCATGGGTAAGGACTGTTTTATTGCCTCTAAATTTTTTGAACGTGTAGTTCTGGTTGAGAGAAACCCTATTGTGCACTTATTATTGCAGGATGGGCTGCGACGGGCTTTGAAGCACGACAAAGCCGCACGATTTGCCCGTAAGATTTTGTTACATTGTATGGACGCAGAGGTGGCATTGCACAGTATTCAGCAAGCCACTCCTAATTTTCCATGGCCTGATGTGATCTATTTTGATTTTATGTTTGAAAATAAAAAATCCCAAAGCACAAAATCCATGGAGATTTTACGAGAGCTAGAATCAATGGATGGTGACGCCAATATCAAAAACGGCGAGTTGATTTCACGAGCCTTAAATTTAAATCCTGCTCCCAAGGTGGTTCTTAAAGCAAAAAAACTTCCAGATGACACAGAAGTGTCACCCAAGAAGACCTACACAGGGAAGGTCGTAGATTATCATGTGTTTTAGATGTGATTTTAATGTTGGACGGACAAAATCTCTTGGCTGATAAACTTCAAACCCTTTAGCTCCACCAACGCGTTGAGGACTGTGGGGGAAACATCTTTAGGGTTTACAAAATCCACATAACGACTCAGGTCCATAAGAGCGTCGCTGAATTGTCCTAAGTTTTTCTTCAGTAACCCACGTCGGGCATACCAGAAGACCTCTTCGGGTTTGATAGAAAGCACGCAATCATAAAGAAAAAGAGTTTTCTCGTACTCATTAGTAAACAGATGTGTGTCTGCAAGATCAGACAGCAGGTAGTAAAATTGAGTGACAATATCAGTTCTTTGTTGTGGTGCAGGTGTGGGCGTCAGAGCCTGACCTGTGGCGCGCTGGCCTTTGTGGCATAAATCAATCACTAAGGTTTTGCTTTCATCAGAGATGCGGATAAGGTGAGGACGGCTTTCGCACCAAACCTGGGATCGAATATTGAGCTTATTAAGAAGATATTGATAAACAATAGAGACCAACTGAGGGTGACCAGATTTTGTCTGGAAGAAATCCTCTAGAAATAATGTAGCAGGAGTTTCAGTGGTGAGAGTGAACTTTTCTTTTTCGAAAAAGAAGGCGTTTAGGGTTTTTAGCTTTTCATCTAGACTAAGGTTGATAGAGGCAAACTCGTCACCCCATTTTAAAAGTTTATTGGAAGAGGTAAATTTATAATCGTCATTCCCAAAATGGAAATGCATGAGGTCCAACAGTTGAATAATGGATTCGGGTTTATCCCAAGATATAGCCCGAAGTAGAGTGTTAAATTCCCCCATTCCACCCCTCTCGTTGCTTATAGATATTAAATGGAGGTATTCTTGACAAGACAGAATTGTGTTAGGACATATTTTGTAAGCGAGATGTAAATTTTACGCCTAGAAGTGCGGAGGTGGCCGATGAGCCAATCAGAAGACGAATTGCGTCGCGAATGTGAGATACTCAGAGCACAACTTGTGCAAAAGACACATGTTATTGAAGTGTTTAAGGCGGAGTTGGAGAAGACCAATGAAGTGCTAGTTGGACTTAAGAAAAAATTACAAAACGACTATAAGGCACTCACTTCATTATTTAGATTTATTGTTCCGACAAAAAATCCACAAATTACAGGCTTTGAATTTAGCACACAGTATAAACCTGGGTCTCAGGTCAATGGGGATTATTTTGATATTTTTGAACACAAAGACAAATTGAAGTTCGGCACGATGATGAGTCGTAGCCAAAGCCCTAGCTCATCGGCTGTGGTTTTGGGTTTAATTTTGAAAATGGGTCGAGAGCTAGACCACATGCAGACTCACCACCCCTCAGACACTTTATCGCATTTGGTGTCAGAGCTGAGCAAAGACCTTAAAGAGATGCCTGATATTCTATTGGGTTATTTTGATAAACGCAGTTATGTCTACAGTTATGCCTTTACGGGCAAGATGTTTGGTATGGTGTATTCTATCCAAAACTCTAAGTGGGTTGATCTTTTTAATGGCAAAAAAGACCTAGAGACCCATGAGGTCAAATTGGAAGGCAAAGACCGTGTGGTTTTGATTTCTGAAGGTTTTTTTCAAAGCCCTAATTCTAAGGGCGAGCTATTGGCTCATGAAGATGTGATGGCTGTACTTGCTAATATCAGCCCTGACAGTGGGCCGCATGATGTGCGTCATGAACTGTTGTATCTTCTGGACCAGCATTTGGTGGGAATGCCACAGGCGCATGATGTGACGCTTGTGATCTTCTCGCCAGACGAACCAGTACTTCGTTTAGCTTAAGAGTCGAACAGTTTACGCGACTTAGTTTTTTTGATACCACAAGAGATACTACTGATTAAAGGAGATAAGAAAAATGGCTGAGATTTATGAAGGTGCAATTGATAAGGGTTTGGAAGGGGTTGTGGCCTGCTCTACAGCCATTTCATCTATTGTAGACGCAACACTTTGTTACCGTGGATACACCATTGAAGATTTAGCTGCAAATGCCAATTATGAAGAGACCGTGTATCTGTTGTGGAACGACAAAAAGCCTACAGATGTTGAACTGAAAACCTACAAAGAAAAAATCAATGCCAATTTAAATCTAGAGCCTGAGTTGCAGGATATTTTAAGGAAAGTTCCTACAGACATTCACCCTATGTCTTGGCTAAGAACTGCGGTGTCGCTAGTGGCTCACTGGGATAGCAATGCCAATGAAATTGATAACAAAAGTCGCGAAGAGATCGGCTTTAAATTGGTAGCCAAGCTTCCTTTGCTCGTCGCATTTTATGAAAACTTAAGAAAGGGCAAAACAGACGCTTTACCTGAGCTGCAACCTGAAAAAGGAATTGCGTGGAATTTCTTGTATGCGCTTAATGGTAAAGAGCCTTCTGCCAATGCCGTAAAGATTTTTGATACCTGTTTAGTATTGCATGCCGATCACGAATTGAACTGTTCGGCCTTTGCTTCAAGAGTCACTACATCTTCTTTGAGCGATGTGTACTCTGCGGTAGTCAGTGCCATTGGGGCTCTTAAAGGACCTTTGCATGGGGGAGCCAACGAACAGGTGATGCTCATGTTAAAAGAAGTAGCTACAGTGGAAAAGGCAAAAACCTGGGTGAAAGACGCCTTGGCGAATAAAGTTAAAATCATGGGCTTTGGTCACCGTGTGTATAAAAATGGTGATCCAAGAGCAAAAATCTTAAAAGGCATGAGCCAATCTTTGTGCGAAGAAACAGGAATGTCACAGTATTATGAAATGTCAAATTTGATCGAAGAGACCGTTAAAAACGAAAAAGGTCTACTTCCTAACGTCGATTTCTATTCTGCAACAGTGTATTACGCTATGGGCATCCCTATTGATCTGTACACTCCGATTTTTGCAGTATCACGTGTATCGGGTTGGCTGGCTCATATTTACGAACAGCTTGATAACAACAGAATTTATAGACCTCGTGGGAAATGGGTCGGACACACTGGATTGAAGTGGTAGAAGTGGCTCTTAAGCCATTTCTACAAATTCAGCGACAGCCTTTTGTATGCCTGTAAAAACTTGATGAGGTTTTGCTTCATACATATAAGCTGGAGTGCTGATCACCTTAGCCTCTCTGTCAGTCACAAAATCATCTACAGTACACTCGACGTGCTCGCATCCTGTCTTTTGGATCTCTGCTGCGGTGGCTTTATCGTTACCGATGGTTAAATTCACTGGTGTGATTTGTCCCAACACTCTGGCGATCAACGCGGGAGCAATGCAAATGGCTAGAATAGGTTTGCTAGATTCATAAAATGCTTCAATGGTCTCTTTGACTTTAGGGTGAACAGAGCATTTAGAACCATCTTGTGCCCAAGAGCATAGGTTTTTAGCTACACCATATCCACCAGGAAACACAATACCATCAAAGAGTTTAGGATTTAAGTCAGCAATGTCTTGAATGTTACCACGGGCAATTCGTGCAGACTCTTCGAGAGTGTTACGAGGAGCGGGCTCTAACAGACTCTCGTCAACGTGGGATGTGGGTTTAAGAGTCACCTTGGGAGCAAAAATCTTATAATCCACACCTTGCGCGGAAAGGGCAATCAGTGCAGACGTGGCCTCGGTGATCTCGCTTCCATCCAAATATCCGCAGCCAGACAAAATAACGGCAATTTTCTTTTGCATTTTGGGTACTCCTCTTGCTTTAAGTTTAGTATACATGATCGTAAGATGACAATGAAATCCAAAACATCAAAGTCAAAAAATACTCAGACAGGACGAAGCCAAAGGTCCAAAGGACTTGTTTATAAGGCGGTACGCTCGAAAGCTTCCAACAGTCGTGAGTCGAGCCAGAGAGTGTATAAGACTCCGAAGGCTTTTACGAGTTGGGTTAAAAAACTAATTCATTTGATGAACACATATTATCCTGATGTTAAATGTGCGTTAAACTATTCTAATCCTGAAGAACTTTTGGTGGCGACGATTCTAAGTGCACAGTGTACGGATAAGAGAGTAAATATTGTCACTGAAACCTTATTTAAAAAATATAAAGTACCTCAAGACTTAGCCACCATAGACCTTGAGGAGTTAGAGCAGGCCATTAAGTCTACAGGATTTTATAAAAATAAAGCCAAAAACATTAAAGCCTGTTGCCAGGAATTAGTGAGAGTACATGGTGGGCGCGTGCCTCCTGATATGGAAAAGCTCAAAGCCCTTGCGGGTGTAGGGCGAAAGACCGCCAATGTGGTTCTGGGGGAGTGCTTTCAGATTGCTGATGGGATTGTGGTGGACACCCATGTTAGACGACTCAGTAATCGGTTTGAGCTGACACAATCACAGAATCCTATTGTGATTGAAAAAGACCTGCAAAAGATCATTCCTCCAAAGCACTGGATTGAGTTTTCTCATTGGTTGATTCACCATGGTCGAGGTCCATGTAAAGCCCAGCGTCCTAGATGTGAAGACTGTTTTTTGATGAAAGACTGCCCTTCTTCAACTCAAAGGGGCTTGCTCATTGCTAAATAAAAATCTAAGTTAGAGATATGATTAAAGAGCTCAGTGAAAGTTTAAGATATGTTGGTCATTATTTTGCCCTTTGTTTTTTGCGCATTTCTATAGGTATTTATGTTTGGCAGTGGGGTTGGGCGAAGTGGACGGGCAATTATCTGACCGACCCTATCTTGGCAGGAAACATTGAGCAGTGGGCAGTAAAGAATAGACCGCCTTTTTTTATTGAGACTTTATTCACAGACTATATGACAACATACTGGTCTGTGGTGGCTTACGCTCAGACGATATTTGAACTCTTAGCGGGGTTTTTACTGATTATAGGTTTCTGTGTACGCCCTACGAGTTTACTACTTGTCGTATATTTTTGGTTTTTTTCTTACATCGAACCACAGACGTCTTGGAATTTTATCAATCTCTTTCTGCTTTCTTTATTTACGGTAAGCTGGGCAGGAGCTGGCCGTTGCTTGGGGATTGATTATTATTTCTATAAAAGACGTCGTGGACTTTTGTGGTAAAGATTTTGAGCCTGCATTTTTTTGCAGGCCTCATCTTGGTCTCTCTGACATACCTGCGTTTTACCCCTAAAAACTACTTTCGCGAATGCGATTTAAAGATCATCACCTATTCGTCGTTTTACGAAGGTGCAGGTAAAGATATGTTTGCCAAGTACGAGGAAGAGTTTCTGTGTAAATTGCAAGTTAAAATTTTAAAAACAGCGGGAATGCTTTCCCAGGTTACAAATTTAAGTGAAGACTATGATGTGATATTAGGTGTGGACCAGTATCAGATGGATGAGATAGATGTGGCTCCCTTTTTATTGGATCAAGAAGATTTTCATTTAGAAAAGTATGACATCGCAGAGTTCAATTCTTTTTACATGCAAGGTGCATTTCAATTAGACTCCGCCCCTCTGACCTATTTTATCAGACAAAAAATGGTGGCAGATGAAGACCCGTATAAGATTGTGAGTTTTTTTTCTTTTGATGATTTTTTAATTTTTTTAAAAGATCAAAATATCAAAGTGGCCGTACCCTCGCCAAGTACGAGTGTGGTGGGACGATTGTACTTAAATTGGATTGTTGATCATGTGAAGTCTGCCAAAGAGTTTTTATCCGAAAAAAACTTTGTCTCTGTCAGTTCATGGACGGAAGCCTTTGGATTATTTGAGAAGTCTTTAGTGGGAGGTTTTGTCACCTATGAAACATCACAAAATCATCTTTACCAGCAAAATCGTATTCTTATAGAGAAGAATAAAAATTCCAAGACTCCGCAAGAAGAGATCACACAGACCGTAAAGGTGGAAATTCAGAGTGGGCATCCTAACTATATGGAGTATTTTTTAATTTCCAATGCCTCTAAGGCCAGTAAGGAAGATAAATATAGGTTTGTAAAATTCATCTACCGACCTGACAATCAAGAACTGCTTTTTGTGAAGAATTACATGTGGCCTGTCACCTATAAGCCGCAAGAGGCTTCACATGTCCGCAAGATTAAAGTGAGCCCTTTAAAAACAAGATTCAAACAAAAAGAAATTTTGCGTTTATGGGAGGAGTTAAAATGATCCTTCTGTTTAGGGCATTACAAGTATTGGGAGTCGCACTACTTCTGGCTCCTGTTATTTACACTCTAGGTCTTATTACATCGATCACAGACTTTGAAATCACAGCTGTAATTAAAGATTTTACTTATGTGTTTTTGCAAGCAGCGATCAGTGCCACTTTTGGATTGGCGTTGGGATTGGTGTCGGCTCTAAGTTTGGTGGCACGGCCTCAAAGTGCTCGTTGGCATTTGTATTTAGGGGTTATCCCTCAGTTTTTGCCTTCTTTATTGATGATCTTTGCTTATGTAAAGGCTCTCAGTTTTTTTAATGTTTTCCCACAGTCCTATGCTCATGTGATTGTTGTGCATATTCTCATCAATGTGGGCTTAAGTAGTTTTTTGTTATTTATGCCACTGCAAAAAGCTTTATATAGAAAACTGCATCTTTTTGCGGGATTAAACCTGTCTAAGTTTAAATACTTGCAGCTATTGTGTGGTGGGGAACTCAAGGTCTCTTTGCTCTATGTGTGGGTTTTGATTTTTTCTTACTGCCTGACAAGCTTTTCCATCCCTTTGATTCTGTCAGGCGAGGGCCTAGCTACTAGCACTGAGTATTTGATTTATAAAAAAGGCTTCATTGAAGGGAATTGGTCCGCAGCAGCTTTTTGGGGAATAGTGCAGATTTTATTTGTGGCGTTTCTGTTTAAGTCTAGCACTGTCCGTGCTTATGGAAAAGACAAGGCTTTTTTGGGAATGTATCAGATCAAGTGGCCCTTTCATTATTTGGGTTCAGTGGCGAGTGTGATGTTACTGTTGACCTTAATGATGTGGCCTGTGGCACAGATGGATGTGGCTCTTGAGCATCTTAGCGTGGATGCGTACGACATAGCTGTCAATACACTGTTACTGGCGGGATGGTCGTTACTGTTTTACAGCTTATACTTTTGGAGCCAAGTGGTTTGGGTATGGAATAAAATACCATGGTACTTTTATCAAAAGTTTTGGAGCTTAAGTCCTATTTTAATGGGCGTGTATTTGCTTTCTGTAAGTTCAAAATTCAATTTGGATGCTGCAGGAAGAATGATCTTAACGGCCTTGGTGTTGGCTTCATTTATTTTTCCTTTCACTTTTAAATTCTGGATATGGCCTAAATTTAATGAGTTACAAAAAATGAAAATTAAATTTGATGTTTTGGGGGTTTCGCAAAAAAGAGCGATCAATCTGGTGATCATAGATTTTTTTAAAAGAGAGTTTATGCTTTCACTGAGTTATGTGTTTTTATTCGTAATAGGTGACTTTGCCATAAGTTCGATCTTGCTCTCGGATACAGTGACTCTGGGTTTAAGTATCAAAAACTATATTTTTAAATACCAATTAGCAGAAGCGCAGATGTTGAGTGTTGTACTTGCCATTGTGGCCTTTATAAGTTTGGCGATTTTTGGAGGAAAGCGTGCGTTCGATTCAAAATTTTAAAGCTCAGGTGGCTCAGTATCAACTGGTGCTGTCAGAGATTTCCCTGCAAGACGGCGAGATCACTTTGCTTTATGGACCATCGGGATCAGGTAAAACCAGTTTTCTTTTAGGGCTGCTGGGTGTTTTACCTAGTGAGTATAAACTCAATCTGAACATTCATGGAGCGGAAACTGATTTAGGACAAATTCAAGGACCCCAAAAAAACTGTGGGGTGGTCTTTCAGTTTGAAAATCTTTTTGATCATATTTCTGTTTATCGAAATTTGCTTTTAGTAAAACCTCTTGATGAGAGTGAAGCTAGTTTTCGTGCGAGGATTAAAGGTTTTGGTATTGAGGATCTTTTAGATAAGAAGGCGCACGTGCTTTCGGGAGGGGAGCAACAGATGGTCTCTTGTGTGAGGTTGTTCCTGCAACAAGACCGTCATGTGTTATTGTTAGATGAGCCATGGAGTGCCATGGACCCTGAAAATAAAAAAAAATATCGGCAATATCTTAAAGCCTATGTGCAGGCTCAAAATATTCCTTGTCTGTTAGTCAGTCATGATGAGGATGAGGCGACCCATGTGCAACCTCGTTTTAGATATGACTTTAATCAAGTCGCACGTTTTGAAAAAGGACAGCCCTGAGGGTTTGAGTCTGTTCGCACGTCGACGTTTTTCTTTTTGGCATACCAAAGCATGATCTTTTTGGCGGTTTCAGAGGGTGAGTTTTGCACTCTCATGGAACGTAAATGTGTAGAGGTTTGAATGTCTTTGGGGATTTTGATTTTGGTGTCTGCGGTTTCACAGACTACGCGGGCTAATTTTACATTTTCAATAATTTTGGGTTTGATCTCTGTTAGCGCGTTGTTCATACATAAAACGGCTGTCGCACGCACGCTACTGCTTAGGCTATCGTTGTTAAGCACCTTTTTGCTTTCGCTTAGAATATTGGCGATGGTGGATTCAAACATGCCCATAGCCATCAAATCGGACTCGATGTCTTCGGCTAGGGTGCGTATAGCATTGTCTTGATTGGGGCGAGAGTAAAACATACGTAGGGCCTCTTGTAGAGGTTTGCGTGCCGCCTCGGGATTTTTGTTGTAATCAAATCGTCGTGAAGCTTTAATGGCCGAAGATTTGACTACGCGCAGTTCTTCAAAATCCGTAAATTGTAATTTATTATAATCATATTGTGAGGCAAAAATTTGTGCAGAAAAAAGCATAAGTGTGAGAGCAAAAATCGCTTGCATGGTGTCCTCCTCAAGTGAGGGCTTTATTTAGAAGCCACATCTTCATCTCTTAGTGTGTGTATCGATTATAAAACTGGCAATTCAGAGAACAGGTAACTCTACCTAAGTTTAGCTCTATGTGGGGGCTGGAAATGCGTGGCGCTGAAAAAGAAGTCTTGTGTTCTGTGATCAGAGGTAATAAAATTCTCATTTGTGTACACAAGACAACCTTAACTTTATGAATCAAAGTTGAGTAATTATTTGGGAGAACCTATGAAAAAAATCATCTTAGCTGTAGCCGCACTTTCACTCTTATCGGGTTGTGGTAAAATCATTGAGAACGCCATCAAGAAAAATCCAGAGATCGTTTTTAACGCTATCAAAGAAGACCCTCGTGGTTTTATGAATGCCGTAAACTCTACTCGTGAACAGATGGAAAAAATGGCTGCTGAAGACGCTCAAAAACAAGAGGCGCAAGAACTTGAGGACGCGTTTAATAATCCCATGTCACCTGATGTGGCGAATCGCCCTTTCTTAGGTAAATCAGATGCTCCTATCACAATTGTTGAGTATGCCGACTTTGCTTGCGGTTATTGCGGTCGTGCTAAAGGAACTTTAGAGCAAGTCCGTAAAGAGTACGGCGATAAAGTAAGATTCGTTTATAAACATTTCCCTGTTTTAGGTGTTCCTGCTTCTTTAACAGCATCAAAAATGATGGAAGCCATGACTCGTTTTGATGTGGAGAAGGCTTATAAATTCAACTCTATCGTATTTGAAAACCAAGGAAAATTAAGAGACGAAAAAGCAGGCACAGAGTTTTTAAAATCTGAAGCTCGTAAACTTATGGGTGCGAAGTACAACGAAGTGATCAAGTTGTCTGAGTCCAAAGAGATCGAAGAGGCCATCAATGCTGATATTGCTGAAGCTAGTGGTAAATTCCAACTTAGAGGAACTCCAGCATTTAACATCAATGGTGTTTTCTTAAAAGGAGCTTATCCTTTTGATAAGTTCAAAGAAGTGATTGATCGTCATTTACAAAAGAACTAACGAACTGAGGTGGCCACTTGGGGTGATCCCATGGCGACTGGGCTACTTTAACAGTCGAGTCAGTTGCACCTGATCCTTATCAAATTCTGCAAGAAGGGCCGTCACTTGAAGGCCCTTTTTTTGTGCCTGAAGAAGTGCAGCGTTGTAAGTGGGGTCGATGTCTTTAGCAATGGCAAAGTCTGTGATGTTCTCGCGATGAATCACAAAGACCATTTCGCAAGTATGACCTAAGTCCTGAAGGGTGAGCAGTTCTTCAATGTGTTTAGCTCCACGAGAGGTTACAGCATCTGGAAAATATGCCGTTGATCCCATAGCCATGGTGACATTTTTAACTTCCACAAAATGCAACTTAAGATCGTTGAAGGGAGCTTTGAGTTTGGTGAGATCTTGTGGCACCTCTTTGGAATTCCAAAGCGCAAGATCAAGTCGAGACTGAGAGTTAATTTTGACTTCAAGTTGGGCGCGGTCAAAGTTTGTCCAATGAGGGACAATGCCATTCTCCCAAGCTTCAAAGACGAGGTTATTGGGAATTCTGGTGTTGACCCCTATTTGGGAGCCATCAATCACCATTCTTTCTAAGGTCCAGTGGAGCTTGCGTTTGGGGTCAGGGTTGTGGGTCAGCCAGCACGGAGCGTTCTCTTGCAAACAGGTTTTCATGCTTCCTGTGTTGGGGACGTGAGCGGTAACAACTTGTCCATCGACTTCGACATCCGCAAAGAAGCGTTTGTAGCGTTTTTTAAAGACCCCTTTGATTAACTTTTGCTCTAACTTCATTTGGATAACCCTTTGCAATATTTAAACTTTTATTAAACAGTTGGGCTGAAATGACAACCTATGCGGCTGTGGGATAAAACCAAAATGCCGCAACGCACACTGCGGAGCACACTCTGTCGCATATTCTGGGTTTCAGAGGGGATTATTACTGACAAATCCGTGTAAAATGACTAGATAAAGGGGTATGAAAAACAAACTCGAAAAGATACCCTCAGGTCGCAATCCTATGCCCAAACCTTCATGGATTAAAATGCGTCCACCTTCGGGAGCGAAGTATCTAGAGCTTAAAAAAATGTTTAAAGAACTCAACCTCGCAACTGTGTGCCAAGAGGCTCAGTGCCCTAACATCTCTGAATGTTGGAGTGGTGGAGGAACGGCCACGCTGATGCTATTGGGAGACACGTGCACACGAGGCTGTCGTTTTTGCGATGTGAAGACGGGGAACCCTAAAGGCGAGGTGGATTTTGATGAACCTCAAAAAGTGTCCTACGCCATTTCAAAAATGAATTTAGATTATGTGGTTTTAACTAGTGTGGATCGTGACGATCTGCCAGACGAAGGTTCAGGACATTTTGCGGAAACTGTAGAGTTGATCAAGATGCTCAACGAAAAGATCATTGTTGAAGTTCTAACTCCAGACTTTAAGGGCAATCGTGAGTTCATTAAAAAGATTGTGGATGCTAAACCAGAAGTATTTGCCCACAATATTGAAACTGTACGTCGATTGACACCGCTTGTGCGTGACCCACGTGCCACTTACGATCAAAGCTTAGGTGTGTTAGCTGCGGTTAAGGACATGGACCCTGACAGGTATACCAAGTCTTCAATCATGCTGGGGTTGGGAGAAAATCAAGAAGACATACAAACCACTTTAGAGGATTTGCGAAAAGTGGGTTGTGATGTGGTCACTTTTGGACAGTACCTTCAACCGCAAAAACGTCACTTGCAAGTGCAAGAGTACATCACACCAGAGAAGTTTGAATACTGGAAGAAAACGGCTGAGGACATGGGCTTTTTATACGTGGCCAGTGGACCGCTTGTGCGCAGTTCATATCGCGCGGGCGAATTTTTTATGAAAGGCATGGTTGAAAAGCAACGTCGCCAATCCTTAGAGAAAACATTAAATAAATAAAATAAATTAAGAATAAAGTTAAACGACAAGGGAGAGAAAAGAATGGCACAAATAGAAGTTTCATTACCAGATGTGGGTGAGGGTGTTACTGAAGGGGAAATGGTAAAGTGGCTCGTCGCTGTCGGCGATAAAGTCGAAGAGGACCAACCCATTGCAGAAGTGATGACAGACAAAGCAACAGTGGAAGTTCCGACATCGCAAGCGGGTGTAGTGAAAGAACTTAAGGTGTCAGAAGGGGACATGATTCCTATTGGTAAAGTGATGCTAGTGCTGGATTCTGACGGAGCAGCAGCAAGCGCACCAGCTCCTAAGAAAGCCGAAGAAGCTAAAGCCGCGGCACCTGTGGCGACTCCTGCGGCAGCAACAGCTCCTGCAACATCCATGATGTCCGCAGCTCCTGCGGCCGACGTCTTCCCTGCAGCGGCAGATTCTAAAGTGCTTGCTACTCCATCTACTCGTAGATTGGCTAGAGAGTTATCTGTGGATATCAATCAATTACAAGGTTCAGGTTTAGCGGGCAGAGTGACTCGCGAAGATGTGCTTTCTGTTCAAGGAAGCGGAGCATCTGGAGCCTCTTATTCAGCGCCTTCTGCAACGAACAAATCTATGCCCACTTTAGAGATTCCTAAACCTTCTTTCAGATCTACTTCTGGAGCCCAAGAAGAGCGAGTGCCTCTTCGTGGTGTTAGAAAGAAAATTGCAGAAAACATGCAAATGGCAAAACATGTGATTCCTCACTTCACATTGATGGATGAAGCTGATGTGACTGAGTTGGTGAAATTCAGAGAAAAAGCCAAGCCTGTGGGCGAGAAGTACGGTGTAAAGATCACGTATTTACCGTTTGTGATGAAGGCTCTTATTGCGACTTGCAAAGAGTTCCCTGCATTTAACTCTAGTATCGACGACCAAGCTGAAGAGATCGTTTACAAAAAGTATTTCAACCTTGGTTTTGCGGCCGATACACCAAACGGTTTGATGGTTCCTGTGATTCACGATGCTGACCACAAATCTATTCTACAACTTAGCGGAGAAATTTCTGACTTAGCCAACCGTGCAAGACAAGGAAAATTAAAACTAGAAGAAATGCGTGGAGCCACTATTACGATCACAAACATTGGCAGTGTGGGTGGTAACTATGCCACACCTATTATCAACCATCCTGAAGTGGCTATCTTAGGCATGTACAAGATTGTGGATAAACCTGTGATGAAGAATGGAAAGTTCCGTGCGGCGAAAGTGATGAACTTAACGATCACTGCGGACCACCGCTTGATTGATGGTGCTGTGGCGGCCAACTTCTTGTCTTCGTTCATTAAAAAACTTGAGAATCCTAGCGAGTTGATGCTGCAAATGATTTAAAACCAAAAAGCCCTTACTGAATTGAAGGTAGGGGCATTGAACAAGCGACTTTCATTTTTAAGGAGAGACCAGTGTCTAAAAAAGAAACTAAGATGGGCTATGATGTATGTGTGATTGGTGCAGGTCCTGGTGGCTATGTGGCGGCTATTCGTAGTGCGCAATTGGGTTTAAAAACCTGCGTGATTGAACGTGAGTTCTTGGGTGGTGTTTGTTTAAATGTAGGCTGTATCCCCTCAAAGGCCATGATCTCTGCGGCGAAATTTTATGACAGTGCTCAAAACAAAGCGGCCACTATGGGAATCAAAATTGGCAAAGTGGATTTAGACATGAAGACTTTGCGTGCATGGAAAGAAAGTGTTTCGCAAAAGATGTCTGGTGGTGTGTCCCAACTTTTAAAAGGCAACAAAGTCGAGATCATTGAAGGTGAAGCCACTTTCACATCTGCCAAAGCTTTAACAGTGAAAAGCAGTAAAGGCGAAGTGGAAATCCAAGCCAAAAATTATATTGTGGCTACAGGTTCAAGACCTATTCAGATCCCAGGGTTTGAGTTTGACGAAAAGACCATCATGAGTTCAACAGGAGCCTTAGATTTAGATGAAGTTCCTAAAAGGCTTGTGGTGATTGGTGGGGGATATATTGGGCTTGAGATCAGCAGTTATTTACGTAAATTAGGTAGCGAAGTGGTTGTGCTTGAAGCAGGCAAGGCTTTGCTTGCGGGCGTTGTTGACCCTGAAGCTGTAGCGATTGTGGAACGTAAGCTTAAAAAAGAAGGCGTGCAGTTGCAGTACGAAACTTTTGCGAAGTCATACTCTAAAAAAGGCAACAAGGTGATCGTAGTTGCAGAAAGTAAAGGTAAAGAAGAAAAGTTTGAGTGTGATAAAGTGTTGGTCACTGTAGGTCGTAAACCCAACTCTGACCAATTGGGTCTGAAAGAATTGGGTATGGCGATTGATAGTCGAGGCTTTATACAGGTTGATGCAAAACGACGCACAAACATTCCTGGCATCTATGCCATTGGCGATATTGCTGGGCAACCTATGCTCGCTCACAAGGCCAGTTATGAAGGTGTGATGGTGGCTGAAATCATCTCAGGTCAGAATAGAGCTTATGATGCCAAGACCGTACCCGCTGTGATCTTTACTGATCCAGAAATCGCGTCTGCGGGAATGACAGAAGAGGAATGTAAAAAGGCAGGATTTACAGATTTAAAAATTGCAAAGTTTCCGTTTGCAGCAAATGGTAAGGCAGTGTCTTTGCAGGCCACAGATGGTTTTGTAAAAATGATTGCTGATGCAAGTTCAGATATCCTATTGGGTGTACACATTGTGGGGCCAGAAGCGTCTAACTTAATTTCTGAAGCGGCTTTAGCGATTGAAATGGGTGCCAGACTGCAAGACTTAGCGATGACTATTCATCCTCATCCAACTTTGGGTGAAACTATGATGGAAGCGGCTGAAGCCGCATTGGGACATGCGGTGCATATCATTCAAAAGCCACTAACAGGCGCAACGAAGCCTACATCTGCAGCTCAAAGTACCATGCACCATTAAGGAGTGAGAGCTGATGTCAGACCTCGCACCCCAAATGATTTTCACAGATCAAGGCCTTATCAGTTATGATAAGGCTTTGTTGTTTCAGGAGGAGTTGGTGGAAAAACGTCACCAGCATGAAGTGCCTGATACAGTGATCTTCTGTAGCCATCCTCCAGTCGTGACTCTAGGACGTTCTACTCAAGCGCAAGATGTGCAAGAGTGGCAAGGGGATGTTGTGCATGTCAGTCGTGGTGGCAGAGCCACATATCATGGCCCAGGACAAAGAATCATTTATCCCATCATCGACCTAAGACAAGAAGGGCGTAAAAAGATACGTCCTAAAGATGTCATGAGTTATTTGGAAACCTTTGAACTTGCCGTACTTGAAACTTTAAAAGAAGTGGGTTTGTCAGATGTGCATCTTAAAGAAGATGTGACATGGGACGAACAGGGTAAAAAGCTTTTAAATCGTGGGATCTGGATCGCAGATAAAAAAGTAGCGGCATTTGGAATCGCTGTACGCAAATGGATCACGTATCATGGGTGCGCGATCAACCTTACGCGTGACGCGGCTTCTTTTCAGGGGATTCAACCCTGTGGTTACAGCACCAATGCGGTAGGTTACATCGAAGACTTTTTGAATCTGTCAGACCTCAATTTAGATCAAACTCTGCAAGAAAAGATGCTCAGTTTAATGTCCTGACCACTCCATGTAACCAGTAAGGTAAAGAGGTTCGAGGTCATAATTAAAAACTCCATGGCCTTGCCAGCTGACATCCGAGTTCACATCACACCCAGCAAACTGGCCCCTCTCAACATTCTGATATGAAATTGAGATACACAGGAGAGCCTACTGTGGTTATAATTTCAGATTAAGAATGCACTAGAAGCATGTTGAACTGTTGTATGTAAAAAATGGAGAAAGGTACATGGACAATATTACGCATTCGCTTTTTGGGATCGCTACTGCGAAATATGTAAATTCTAAGATCAACAAAAAGAAGGATAAAAGAGTCACAGTTTTTTTGTATTTTGTTTCTATTTTTGCGGCCAACTTTCCAGATTTAGATATTTTAATGTCTCTCATTGACCCAGGTCCACTGGGGTATCTGTTGCACCATCGTGGTCACACTCATACGTTTTTATATCTGGTACCACAGGTGTTTTTGCTGCTCTTGCTTTCTATTTTAGGTTTTAGAATTAAGGATAAAAAAGTCATCCTTGCAGGTGTGGGTCTAGTCAGTGTGAACATGTGTTTGCATCTGTTTTTGGATTATCAAAACAGCTATGGTGTGCACCCCTTCGCACCATTTAATAGCAAGTGGTTTTATAATGATAATCTTTTTATCATTGAGCCTCTTTTGTGGTTTACGATGCTGCCTATGCTTTTTACGCCTATTCCTAAGTTTTGGACTCAAGATATGTGGTGCTCTACGTGGGGCACGAAGGTTAAAGCTTTATCGTGGTTTGTGGGGATAAGCTTTTTTATTACCATTGCATATTTGGCTTACCGCGCCCAGTACGTGAGCCTTTTTACATTTAGTTTCTTATGTTTGCTGTTCTTGTTTTATCTTTTGATTCTCAATACAAAGTCTGAGGTCAGTAAATCGCTGGTGGCTTTGATCAGTGCTGCGGTGATTGTCCAAGGGTTTGCTTTGGCACGTACGCAAGCTTATCGTCAGGTGTATGCCGCAGAGTCCAGACCTTCTCTGGCGGCCTACAAAATCTTTGATGTGATCTTAAGTCCTATGCCTGCTAACCCTTTTTGTTGGAACTTTTTAACGGTCAGTTCCGATCAAGAAACTGTTTATATGATTAAAAAAGGAGTGTATCAAAACTCGTTTGCGAGAGTATTTTCCTGCCCTGATGCTGTTTATAAAAACCTACGGCACGGTAAAAATGTACATACATTTCAAGAGGTTTATGTGGAAGAGACTCATTCGGCACCCTTAAAGTCTTTGGTTGAAGATTTAGGTTCTGAGGCCATAAACTGCAAAAGAGACCAGTGGCTGCAATTTGTTCGCGCTCCCTTGCGTGAAAAGCAGTATGTCTATAAAGACATGCGTTTTGAACGAGAGTCGAATTTCACAAAGATTGATGTGACAGACCCTGAGGTCAGATGTGTCACATTGCAAGTCCCATGGGTTCCCCCACGACAAGATCTAATTGACCTGATTCGTAAAAAATAAATAAAAAACAATTGATCTTTTATGCTCATCAAGGGCTCGTGAGTTTTCTGGGGATGGGCACTAAATGGATTATTCTATTTGCTTTGTGTGCTTAAGGCGAGACGTTGGATTCCGCCTAGCTTGACTTGGTCAAGAATAGAAATCACATCACCATGAGGCACGCTTTCGTCCGCAGAGATTACAGCTTGTCCCATAGGGTTTTCGTTTTTGTAGGACTCAGCCAGCGCTCGAAGCTGTTCAAAGGCGACGGGTTGACCATTCAAAGTGATGGCATTTCTGGATTGCACAACAATTTGAAAGGGTGTGAATTCAGTCTTGTCACTGGAAGCGGCTTCAGGGAGTTGAATTTTAAGAGAAGGTTGCATGGCAATAGGAGCTGTCACCATAAAGATGATCAAAATCACTAAAAGAATGTCCACAAAGGGCACAATATTGATCTCTGAAATTGGTTCATCAGAATTGGAATTTGATCTGTGGTGTCCCATAAAGTTATCCTTTGTATAAAAAAACTAAAGCTTTTTCTTCTGTGCCACACACAGGTCACGAATGTTGTCGATATTTTCTAGCACTGTACGAGACTTCTTTTGGAAGGTGTTAAAAGCTACTGTAGCAGGGATCGCAACAAAAAGACCAATGGCAGTCGCCATCAATGCTTTGGCAATACCGATCATCACTAAGCCCACTTCACCTTGGCTGATAGCTAGATTTTGAAAAGCTTCCATCACTCCAAATACCGTACCTAAAAGTCCGATGAATGGGGCGTTAGAGCCAATAGAGGCCAGAGGATTTAAAAAACGATCGAGCTGTGGACGAATACTTTGCTTGTAACTGTCGATGTATTCGTAAATGCCTTCGGTTCCATCTTGCTGAACATAACTCATTCCCAACTGGATGGCTTCGCTCTCATAACCTTCAGTGCTACTGGCAAAGTCTTTTAAGGGTTGAGGGCTATTTTTTAAGATGGAATCCGATGCTGCACTTCTATAAGCAGAAAGGCTCTTCTTAAGCTTGCTAAAAAACGTAAATCTTTCGATAATAAAACCAATGCTGAAGATGCTTAACAAAATAAGTAAATATAATGTAAGGTTGTGTCCAAGTTGTGCAAACAAGAAAAATTGCTGTGTAAAAGAATCCAATGCCATGCGCTCTCCAGAGGAATGAGAATTTAACTGTGTACTACATAAAATCCTTGTTATCTTATTATGCAGACCTCATTCAATATATCAGGACAATACTGGTAAATACAAGCTTGATCGTGGGGTTCGCCTTTGTTGCGTCGGGTTGTCTGTTTACGACCACACAGACGCCTTCTTACATTTTGATTGGTGTAGATCGTCTCAGTTGGAATTCCTTATCTTGTCCAGAATATTTGGATCGGGGTGAGGGGGCCTTTTATCAACTCTGTGCGGATTTTATTCGTTTTACAAATGCCTATACAACATCAATTCAATCTGCGGCCAGCATCACCAGTGTGTTGACGGGGTTGTATCCGATTGAGCATGGGGTTAGACATTCTGATCACTATTTGTCTTCGAAGCATAGAAGCATTGCCTTAGATTTTTACGACAGAAACTATGAGACCGCATTCTTTTCTGGAGGCGATCCTATTCCGAGTTATATTGGTTTGCAAAAAGGCTTTATGTCTTTTTTTGATTTTAGTGGAAACCACGAACATAAAGCTAAAAATATGAGTGCTATTTTCGACTCGTTTGCAAAATGGTTTTTTAAAGACTCTCAACCTAGCTTTGCCGTGCTCTATATCCCCACTCTGCGGCATGAGGATCAGGAGGGGTTGGGTTTTGAGGAATTAGAGAAAAACCTGACGCAATTGTTTCAAAATCTTAAAAAAAATAAGCGATGGCATAACACTCACGTTGTGGTGTTTGGTTTACAGGGCTCGTTAAAGGCTTCAGCAGAGAGCATGTGGCCCGTTATTGACCTTTCTGAAGACAATATAAAAATAGAGATGTTTTTTAAGCCAGCCACTAAACCCAGAGATAAAGACATTAGTTTTCTAGTGGACCAGAACGTATCTTTGGTGGATTTGGGACAGACTCTGTTTGATCTTGCGGGCAGTACTCCACCTCAAGGGACCACTTCAGAATTTTTCAACAAAGGGTCGTTTAAAAATGTTTTACAACGGACAACAGCTCCGAAACTCAAAAGAACCTTGCTTGTGGAATCAGGATGGCCTGACTGGAGATATGGGTATTCACCAGTGTACTTAGTTGTCGAAGATCAATATAGGGTGGGTTTAAATAAACAGATGCAAATTTATAATACCTTACTGGGGCGACACTTATCGGGTTTGCCTGATGGACAAATTCCAGAAAATCGATGGCTGTCATTCATCAAGGTGGCGGCGTGGCTAAACTCTGATGGACAAAATCAATTTACATCTGCAGAGCTTGAAAAATTGAGCCTTGGGAAAAAAATTTGGAGTGGGGAAAGGTACAATTATCAAGAGGTCAAAGAGGACCTGATTGCTCTTTATGAGCGTCAATCCCAGAGTGAAGAGCTATTGGGTTGGAAAGCTCAGCTTGCCATTATCAATCAAGACTGCACTTGGTTGCTAGATATTGCTAAAAAATCCAAAAATTATAAATGGGAGTTAGCAGCTAGAAGTTGCTTAAGAAAAAAGATCAACCTTTCTCCTAGAACTAAATATCAATGCCAATTGCTATTTAAAAAATCCACTAAAGAATGGCCCAAAGAATGCCAAAGTGATGTGGTTTACTATTCGTGGAGGTACTTAAATGAAAGTGCCTCCAACGTGGGTTTAGAAGAAGAATTAAAAACCTTGCTCTTGCAAAGAAAGCAACGCGAGAGTTTACAGCAAGACAATTGGCGAACTTTTTTATCGAGTGCTAAAATTTATGAGATGGGAATTCAGCCCGATGAATTTGATCTTTATTATTTGCAACTTAAAAAATCAGACAAAGAAAAATTAGACAGTCTGCTAAGTGAAAATTAGACTGTTACGTTAGTTTTAATAGCAGCTGGCCTTTATATTAAACAAGCAAAGAAAGCACTTTGTTCAGCCATGAGTCTTAGATGAAAAACTAAAGTCCTTGCTTGTCTTTTTGCTTGGAATAGCTTCAACGAAAGCTTACTCTTCCCAGCCAGGCACCTTGATCTGGATTTTCTTGATATAGAATTTTCAATAAGTCTTCATTGCTTTGATTAAGGTGAGAGTAGAAGTGGGACGGGATGGAGTTAGCTTTTACAAAAAAGATCTCCTCATCGTCTTTAATGTTAGCCGATTCGATGCGGAAATTTACCGAACGTTCAATGCCAAGCAAGTTGCTGGGAATATTGGGGGCTTGATCAGGAGTCAGTGTTCTGAATCCAGTGCTAGAGTCTAATGGACGGATGTGGTTAGGGGCACTTAGAAACATCATGGGCCAACCGATTTGCGCCCAGTAAAGACGAGAGTTGAACTTTTGTAAAATAATAAATTCAAAAGCTTCAGCGTACTCTTCTTTATTGTATTGATTATAAATAAAGTCATTCAGATACAAAACCGTAGTATAAATACGGTTGGCCACACCATCTAAGCAGGTCAGTTTAGGAAAGGGTGAGGTGATGTCTAAGTCTTGGTTTGAAGACAAATACTCTCTGTCCCACTCTTCAAAAATTGTTTCTGTCAGATTTGGGTCACCATAACTGGTTCCTAACATGATAGTTCCAGAGTCGGCGTTGACTCTGGCATGAGGCGGGAGCTGTAAAAAATTTCCTCTGTAACCAATATCTGTAAACTTCATATCTGTCCGATCAAATTTCTGTTTCGTAAATTTTAAGTTTGGATGAAGCCTTGTTAAAATAATCTTCGCCAGGAACATCTTTTTCGATGATCTGTTTCCATTTAGAAATGGCTGTGTGAATTTTTCCTAGGTCTTCCATGATGATGCTGTCTTGGTACATAGAACGAATCTCGGCGCGTAAGATATTTAAAGAGTCTTGTTCTACGGTTACAAGTTCTTTGTGATAAGGATCAATGGCAAGTCCTTTGCGAGCGGAGATAATTGCGTCACGATAATTCTCTTGGTTAAAATATCCTAGAGCCTCTTCTAGCGCGCGGTTGAGCGTACTGGCTAGGGCAGATTGAATAGAGGCAATCTCTCTTTGTGCGCGTGGACGATCCATGTTTTGAGGATCAGGATGTTTCACACTCAAATATTTATTATACCACTTAATGGCTTCTTCCCAGTTTTCTTTGTCTTTAAATTTATCGGCAGTTTTAAGTACGGCCTTTCCAGCATTCAAACGTTTTAAGTATTCGGCGCGTTTGGCGGCTTCGGCTTCTCTTTCCATGTCGATCTTTTGGGCCATATCTAAAAGTACAGCGATGTTTTCGTTTTCTGGGCTCAATTCAATAGCGGGCTGTAGACATCGTTCAACGGCATCAGCACCGTCTTCGACTTTATCCCTACATCCATCAATAATGGCTGTGACTCGTGCTTGCAGCTCTTGTCGATCTCGTTCTTGACGTTCTAATTGATTTTGTCGTTCAAGCCTTTCCATTGCTGTTTGACATCTTAGTGCAATTTCACTGGCATCTGAATCGTCTGGGCGAATCTCTTGAATACGTTGAACCTCAGCAATACAGTGTGACCAGTTGGCTTGATCCATATACTGTAAAGCCGCAATTTTGGCGTTTTCGATAAATTTTTCTTCCTCACGTCGACGAGCTTCAGCAGCAAGTTGTTCTTTGGAAAGTGTATTTTCTTTTTGCGAAGGATCGGGCAGCATCAAAAATATAGTGGCACCAATGACAATGGCAGAAACTAGAAAAGCCCGAAATTTCTTCTGCTTATCCCAAGTGGAAATATTTAAAGGGCTGGTGTTTTTGATCTTTTCAACAGCAAATCCAGCCGCAGCAGAATCATCTGTGTTCACCTTACCCAAAGAATTAGCCCCATAGGAAGTGTGAACCTGTGGCAGATTGCTCATGTGCTGTTCATGGGTGCGGTTTCTGATTTCAAAAATGATTTTGTACTCATTGATTGAAATCATATCTCCTGTTTTTAATTCAATTTCATTATTGGCAGGGAGCTGGTGACCATTTAAATATGTACCGTTTGAACTTCCTAGATCTTTAATATAAAAACTGTCGTTAAGCTTAAAGATTTCAAAATGTTGTCGACTGGCTTTGGTGTAGTCTACAAAAAATTCATTGGTGGGAGAACGTCCAAACTTCCATTTGTGTCCTTCTAGTGGAGTTTCTTCTACAATTCTATCGTGAACAATCTTTTTGATAAAACCAATAAGGTCTTGTCGACTGACAGAAGTGGTTTCAAAGTTACCCACAGGGGCATCTTCATCCATCTCTCTTTGGCGTTGAGGGAAATAATCATCACCAGAGGCGTCGTCTTTATTTGATGAAGAAGCCGCATCTTCAGTTTCTGCGCGTTCGGCTTGAACTTCAAAATTATAAGGAGGGATAGAGAAATTAAGATGGTCTACGGTTTCAACAGAGCGTTCGCTTTGTCCATCTACCACTAATTTTCCAGCTTGAGAAAGCCTTTCGATTAAAAGCTTTTCGCCAAGATGGATGATTTTTAAATGTTCTCTAGAGATACCAGGATAGGCTTCAAGTTGAATATCGCAACTGGCGTCACGACCAATGATCAGCTCTTTTCCTGGCTCAATAGTAAGTTCGCTATGCAGTTCACCATCAAGAAAGCATTTTAATAAATACATTAAAACCCTCCTCCTGAAGTAACTTTTAGGTCACATTCCATAAAAATCTTTTTGGCCTCTCTATACCTTTCATGTGCAGGGTCGTTGATCAAATTCATGATGTTTTTCATTGCACCCTTGCATAAATCATATCGGTTGGCATCTTTGTTAGCGAGACCGTCTTTGAACTGGATTTCCAAAATATCGTTAAAATATTGTTCAGCCAGTCGAAGGTACCGTCTGGCCTCGGCATGATCAGGATTTAAAGCGAGCACAGCTTGGAAGGAGGTGATGGCATAAGAGTATTTGCCACGATCAAAGTCGCGTTTGCCTTGGATATAAATAGAGTGTGCACTTCGTCCAATTTCATCAAATTTATTTGAACTTTTAATAGCTTGGTCGAGTTCTGAGATGGTGTCGTCAATACTATCAATTCTTTTTTCTACGATTTCAGTGTTTTCGATATTCTCTTGAGGGCCCATAGGTCCTGATTTTGGAGCCTCTTCAAAAAATAAAAAGTAGCCCATACCCAACAAGATCAGCACAATCATAATCACTTTAAAATTCTTGTTTCCACCTGCAGCAGGAGCCGCATCGGTTTTATTCTTGGTGATATCAGAAGATACAATAAATTGGAGATCGTGATCTCCAACACCAATAACTTGATTGTGTTTCAGTTCAGCTTGTTTAACTTTAATCCCATTGATAGTGATGAAGTTATTTTTTGTAACGTCTTGGGCAATGTACTTGCCATTAGAAAAAATAAGTCGCAAATGTTTACGACTTATTTTTGCATCATTTTTGAGTTGGATGTGATTAGCAGGGTCGCGACCGATCAAGACTTCATTGGATTTGATCTGGAAGACCGCCCCTTTTTCAAACCCCTTATTGATTCTTAAAAAATATCTTTTAACCTCAGAATCCTGATTGGTTTCTGTGCTTAAAGAGTTATTAAAAGAAGTCCGTGGGGCGAGCTGGTTCACTATCCTTCACCCTCCACAGGGATAAACGTCACAATATAGTAGGCAATAGAAGTAGCACCATAAATGGCTTGCAGGGCAATTTGATAAGGCTCTCCAGAGAACTCGAAATCGTTATTGTGAACGATATCGTCTGGAGTCTCTTTGACTCGTTCAATCAAATCTAGAATTGCAAGTTTAAGAGATTGTTCTGCGATTTGGTTGACAGTTGTTCCTGCTAAATTTTTAAGACCTGTTTTGTATTCAAATCCAGAGTTGTAACCTTCGACCATTTCATCTACGGCACGAATAGCTACAGCAGGGTCGGCCATCAGCTCAACTAGGTTTTGCATTTCGCGACTGCGATCATGTTCATAAACCACTTGTTGGCCAGAATCATTGTCAGGCATACGGTTAAGCGCACTGTTTAAGTTGGAATACAACTTTTGTAAGGGTCGGTATTGGAACGGACTCTTTAACACGTCTTCACCAGTACGTAGTTTGTGGTCAATTTGATTGTTCAAAACTCGTATAGGGTAACTGATCAAACGTGAAACAAAGAAGTACATGATCAGTGCTGCAACCAATGATAAGGCCAAAGTTTGTACGAACAAACTTAAGGTTCGATTGGGGTCCATCATTCGAGCGTCTACGTTATATAAAATCACACTGTAATAACGAGTGGTTTCGATAGACTTTTTGGCGTCGTAATATCTGATGGCTTGAATGCCTAAGATATTTTTAGAGTCTGTAAATTCGATATAAGGTGTTGTGCCCGCAAGTTTTCTTCCTGTATGGAAGTTTTTAATTGTAGGAGTTTTTCCTGCATATCTTGCTGGTAAAATGATCTCTCCTCGAACGTCGGTGATGAAGGCTCTTTCTACACCTTGGCGTCTTAAGGTTTCATCTAGATCCACCCCAGAAAAGACTCTCTTGTGTAAAGCGTCCTTATTTTTTGAAGTCATCTCGGTGACAATATTATAAACGTTTCTGCGACTGGCTTCCTCAATACTGCTTTTTAAAATCTTCAGTAGAGGAATCACCGACAAGCTTGTGCAGATCACAACCATCAGGACAAAGAATCCTCCAATCACCCATTGGAAATCCAAAATTTCAGGAAGTTTATAGATACCAGGTAAGACAACAGTTTCCATATAACGGTTGGCTTTTTTCTTAAACACTTCCACAGGAGGATCATAGGGCTGAATGATATCTTCTTCTTCAAGTTGTGGTGCTAAGGCGATCTGGACTTCGGAAATGGCCAGAGAGCTTTCGCCACCACCGCTATTGCCGCCAGTAAAAGGAACCAGTCCGCCCACGGCAGCCGCTCCGCTACTGATCACTTCAATCACCATGTCATGAAAACTGATTCTGTCACCTGGATGAACTTTGGCGGAGTCTACTTTGATTCCGTTGACAAAACTTCCGTTGGTGGATTTTAAATCTGTCAGAACTAGGACGTTACCATGTCTTTCAAACTGCGCATGTTTTTTAGAAACATTTGTGCTAGGCAGAATGATGTCACACTCAGGCGCACGACCAATAGTGGATGGGCCTTCTTTAATGGGGATGACTTTCCCCATTTGCTGTCCAGTTAAAATTTTAATTGCCAACATACAAGATGTCTCCCTTTTCTACTTGCAATTCGGTGATACTAAATGCTTTGAATTCAAAACATGATTTGGCTCGTAAGCCCCCCCAGGTTAAACACCACTTGGGCAGGTTTTTTTTCACGGCGGTCACTTTTAAATTTTGATCCACAAAGATCACATCAATACGAAACCTCATAAAGAATGTATGGATGCTTCGGCAGCGATGTATCCATAAACAGTATTTATCTGGCAGAGTGTCTCTGCCTAAAAGACCTCGTGCGCGCTCTTCGATGGTGCTTGCCACTTCCACATGACTAGCCAAGGTTAAATTCTTCGATGTATTTTTCAGCACAAGACTTTGTGTTTCGTTCATCTTAGCCGCCTCCTTGCATGCTTAAGGCAACGGGGGCCAGAACCATGATGAACACGGCAGGAACAATAAAGAGCATGATGGGAATCAGTAAGGCCTGTGAGGCTTGTGCTCCCGCTTTTTCTGCGCGTACGAATCTTTCTAAGCGCATCTGATCGGCTTGATCCTTTAACACTTTATCAATAGCTGTCCCTGTCTTTTCGGCGTTGACGATCACGGCCACCAAACTGGTAATTTCAGACATATCAAGTCGGTCTGCCATGGCGCGAAGGGCTTCGGTTCTTGTACTACCGAGTTGAGTGTCTCTAAGCACAATTGCAAACTCTTCCGCGAGAACGCTGCCCTGAGCTTTTTCTGTGATCTTACGAATGGACCCCATAAAATCTAGGCCCGCTTTGGTAGATAAAGCCAAGAGGTCAACAAAGAAAGGCAAATCCAAGATGACAGACTGATAACGTTTTTTCTTTTCAGAGCTGGCATACATGTGAGGAAACATTGAACCCAGAAGTCCTAAGACCACACAGATCGGAGTCGAAAGTCCAAGGTCTAAAGTGAAGTTCAAAAGAAAAACCAAAATAGGGAACATGATGCCCCAAAGGATTTGCATGCCAATGAATTCATCTACGTTCAGCTCTGCACTTAAGCCTCCTGTAATGATCTTCTTGTGTACTCTGGCTCGGTAACCTTTGCTTTTTACTCTGGGTGCATATTGAATTGTAAAGTTATGAACAAGTGGACGAGAAAAGTTAATGATGGGCGATTTAGATTTTGCAGGTTCATTACCTGCGGCCCATGCTAAACTTTGTGTTTCTCCGTTGGTTTTAAAAACTACTTTGATAAATAAATATACGCTTAAGCCTGCTAAGAGTAGACCGCCAATCAAAAATATGAGACTGAAATCTTCTATAAAACCCATAATTTGTAAGGCTCCTTAAAAATGCATATAGTTTTAATTTCTGCTTCTCCAAGAAGAAAAAAGATTCTCGAAAATGCAGGTCTCAAATTTGACATTGAGACAGTAGAAATATCGGAAATTATTGATAAAAACCTGAATGTTGCTGAAGCCGTGTCTCAAATTGCTACAGATAAAATGCGTGCTTTTGTGGCAAGTGCAGCATTTCTAAAATATCAAGATTTTCTAGCAGTTACAGCAGACACCACAGTGGCTATAGATGGAAGGTGTTTGGAAAAGCCCCAGACCGAAGAGCAGGCGGCTGAATTTTTGCGACTTTTGTCAGGGCGGACTCATAGGGTGTATACGGGGGTTTGCCTGTACAACACCAAGACTGAGGTCTGGACTCACCATTGTGAAGAGTCGCAGGTGGAGTTTCGTGTTTTAACGGAAAAAGAAATTTGGGACTATATTCAAACAGGTAGTCCCATGGATAAGGCAGGAGCCTATGGCATTCAGGACGAGAGCCATAATTTTATCAAGGAAGTCAGAGGCTCTGTGAACAATGTAATTGGTTTTCCCATTGAATGGTTTTGGGCGGAGTACAACCAAATGCTGTGATGTGCTTCGCTAAAAGCAAGCATTTACTATACTCTTTTAATGAGAGCCTATTCATGGAGTTACAGTGAAAAATGAATTGATGGAAAACTTACCGCAACCCTCTCCGTTTTTAAAAGCCAAAAAAATAGGTTTTATCGGTGCGGGGACTATGACCAATGCGGTGATCAGCAGCTTAGTAGAAACACAAACTATTCACCCCAGTAAAATACTTTTAACCAGTCGTACTTCTGAAAAAGTGGATAAGTTGGTGGACAAGTGGGGAATCACGGCCTGCGCCTCTTCGGATGAAGTGATTGAGACGGCAGACATCGTATTTTTAGCAGTGAAGCCTCAGGACTTAAAAACACTTTTGGAAAATATTGGTAAAGGCATTGAAGAGCACCAAATGGTGATCAGTTTGGCAGCAGGTTTTGATCATCGCAGTTTAAGAGCCCTTATCCCAAGGCCTAAAGCCATTGTCAGAGTGATGCCTTCCACCGCCACTAAAATCCAACAGGGTGTCGTGGGGTATTTATTTGAAAATGAAGAGGCACAAGATCTTCATGATGCCCTTGTGCGCGAGATTTTGTCTCCCATTGGTTTGCCTGTTCTGGCTCAAAGCGAAGAGTTATTCAATGCGTTAATGGTCGCTTGCAGCAGTGGCATTGGTTTTATTTTAGAGTTCATGCAAATTTGGCAGGAGTGGCTGGAAGAAAAGGGTTATAACTTTGAAGATTCTAGTCGTATGGTCACAGAAACCTTTATGGCAGCCGCTTTGCTTGCAAAAAGGTCAGAGGAAGACTTTGCCATGCTACAGAAGCAGGTCACATCTAAAAAAGGTGTCACCGCCGAGGGGTTAGAGTCCTTTAGATCGATGGATTTGGACCGAACTTTGCGTATTGGTTTTGAAAATGCATTATTAAGAAATCTTCAACTTGCTCGTCAGTCTTGATTGGCATAAGATTTTTTCTGTAAGGGTGGGAAACTATATGAAATTCAACAACATTGAAGTGACCGAGAAAACTTTTAGAAAAAAAATGCGTGGATTAGATACTGAGCAAGTGTTTGATTTTTTACGCAGAATCTCTATAGAGCTGGAAACAGCTAACCAAGAACGCTCTGAAGCGCGTCGTCGAGTGAAGGAAGTAGAAGTTCAGCTCCAAGAATACAAAGACAGAGACGAGCTTTTAAAGAACACGATTGCGAATGCCACTAAAATGGCGGACCGTATCCGTGTGGACTCTGAGCGCGAAGCCAAGTTGATCATTGAAGACTCTAAACAAAAAGCCGACATGATCATTCGTGAAGCTAAAGACTCTTTAAAACAAATCTATCAAGACGTTTCAGACCTAAAAAGAGTCAGAATCCAATTTGAAAATAATTTGCGCGCTCTCATGCAATCTCATATTGCTATGTTAGAACAAGGCAAAAAAATGATGCCCGACCCAGAGATCGAGCCCAGCTCTATGCGTCCCCAAGTCAACAACCAAAGTCTTGCGGGCAGCAGTGCCATGAACAAAACAGCAGACGATCTTATCCAAGAGAAGCTTCACCAAGCTCAACCTAAATTTAATCTCTAGAACGCGTGGGTCCTGGTTTTGGGGACTCCTAATTTCTTTATATATACTCAAAATGCTCAGACAGTGACGTTTGGCACAGTTTTGCGTTCGCAAAACAGCGCCAAGCCGAACTCGCATTTCGACCATATATAAAGAAATTAGGAGTCCCCAAAACCAGGACCCACTTTATCCAGTGGAAATTTGGATTGGGCTTGGTGAAGCTTTGTGGAGAGTGGCTTAACGTTCTGTGAGTTGAGGGGTTGAGTTTTGTGGGGATTGAGAGTGGCGTGTTTGGTGTTTGGTGTTTGGTGTTTGGTGTTTGGTGTTTGGTGAGTTTATGGGTTGGGTGTTGTGGATTTTTGGTTGTGTTGGATGAATGTAAATAAAATCCAGGCTAGTGCTGCCAGGCTTGCTGAAATGAGGAAGGGGCCTATGTGTGAGAACTTGTAAATGGCACCTGCGCCTAAAGGGCCCAAGATGCGGCCTAGGGCGCTTAGGGATTGGGTGACGCCCATGATTTGGCCTTGATGTTCGCCTGACTCTGAAAGACTGATGCTGCCAGTGAGAGCGGGGGACAATAGGCCTTGGCCTAAACTTAAAAGGCTTACAAAAAATCCCAAGACTAAAATGTGGAATGAGAAGGCGATCCCTGCGGAGCCGACGATAAAAAGTCCTAAACCAAAAATAATCAGACACCGCTCTCCGTATTTCGGTAACAGTTTGCGAATCAAGTAGCCTTGAGTGAAGACAAGGATAAGACCGATATACGCGAACCCAAAAGACGCTTGAATCAAATCTAAATCAAAGCGGTCTTTGACAAACAAAAACAAACTGATCTCGATCAGAGCCATAGCCAGTGTGTTCATACCATAGATGGCGAGCAGTTTATTGATGGTGGGATTTTCAAAATACAAAAAAATATTCGTAAGTCGTTGCTCCAGGCTCAAACTTTTAGGGCGACGAGCCTCTGGGTTTAACGTCTCTGGAAGTCGGAAGTATCCTAGAATAAAGTTAAGCATACAGATCAGGCTTGCGCCCAGAGCCGCAGTTTGCACTCCAAAGGGGGCCGTGGAAGAGATGTACCCTCCAAGATAACCTAAGCCTCCACCGAAAAATGGTCCAAGCGTGAAGCCCAAACCAAAGGCAGCGCCGATCAAACCCATTTTTTGCGAACGCCCTTTGGCATCACTTAAGTCGGCCATCGCGGCCATGGCTACAGAGATGTTAGCGCCAAAAACTCCCGCAAACATTCGGGCAAAAAACAGCATCCAGAAGGTGCTGCTGAAGGCAAAAAACAAATGACTAAGGCTGGCTCCGCAAAGACTTAAAAGCAAAATAGGTCGTCGCCCGTACTTGTCACTGAGTTGGCCCCAAAAAGGGTTAATGATAAATTGCATAAGAGAGTAGATCGCCATCAAAAGCCCTGCCTTAAAGGGACTGTGACTGAGTTCGCGTCCCAAATAAGGGATTAAGGGAATGATCATTCCAAAACCGATCAGATCAATAAATACGGTGGTAAAAAGGACGATCGTGGCACTACGAGAATTAGACATAAAGCCTAAGAGACACCAATTTTTAAGCTTTGACAAGCAAACCCTATTCAATCTTTGGAAATTCAAATAACCTTAAATGTCTGGGGGAGAATAACGCGTATGAAAGGGAGAGTTGGAATTAAGACACAAGGTCTTTTTACACTGATGTTACTCCTTATGCTGTCACCTCTGGTGGTGCAGGCTGAGTTAGGTCGTAAAGAAGTCCCTTTGTTCAAACCTCAGCGTTTGTCTTTAGGGATGGAGCTGCAAAGTTTTAAATCTAGGGCTAATTATTCGGGCACTCGTCAAAGCCAAGATCTGATTGCGGGAAATGAATTTCTAACTTTTGATATGCTCTTGAGTGCTACTTATGACTTTTCTGATTACTGGGCCTTCACGGCGGGGGCAGAGTTGGTTTATGGCGAAAGCTATGATCATAACTACAGACGAAGCACGCGTCGATTTCGTGGGCTGTCTTTGGGGGTTTACCGTTTGCTGCAAGTGGTTCCTAGTATATTTATCATTGCAGATGCCCACTATTTTTTAAACCTGACTACAAACTCCATCAGCGATGATGATGTGTCCATTGATGATGGCACTCAGTGGGCCCAGATGGGTGTGTGGCTTGTGCATGAACTGTCTCCCCATTTTGTCTACAAACTTTATGCAGGTTACCGTTCAAGAAGCAAAGGGTATGCGGATTATTTGGTGTATCGAGTGGGACCTGAAGTGCGCCTAAAAAACTATGGGGCGGGTTTAAACTTTATGGGGCTCATGTCAGTGACTGATGATTCGTCTTCGGCGGCCCTACAGTCTGAGAGACAGCAGATTAACACGCTGTATAATGCGGGCAGTCTTCGGTATAATGCCAAGAACCCTCATATTGAAGAGGTGGCTTTGTGGATCAGCTATGAGTTTGACACTCTCAGTTCGGTGAAGTTGGGAGCCCATCAAGTGCTAGGTTTAGAAAATACCGCTGATGGCTTCGGCTTTTTGTTTGAGGTGCAGGCTTCATTTCGAGTGGATGAGGGAGGGTTTTCCTTTCCGTATTTCACAAAAACAACCAAGCGTGCTAAGTATAAGGGCAATCGTGCACTGTTAAAAAATCTTGGGCCAGACCCTAGAGATAAAGGTGCGCCGTCATCGTCAACTCCTGTGGTTCCAGCCAATGAGTTTTAGCTCTAGCCCGAGGTGCGACGACGGACGAGTGTAGTCTGTGTAATGAAGTTGTAGTTGTCATTGAGGCGCGTAACTTCAAAGGAGAAATATGGCGGGTTCATCGGAAACTCAAGAAATGTTAGATAAGCAGTATCAACCTGCAGAAGTCGAATCAAAAATTTATCAAATGTGGTTGGACAAAGCATGCTTTAAAGCTGAGGACACATCCACAAAGCCTCCATTTTCAATCATCCTGCCTCCACCGAATGTGACAGGGTTTTTACACTTAGGCCATGCTTTGGATCACACTCTGCAAGACGTTCTGATTCGTTGGAAAAGAATGTCAGGCTTTAATGCCACATGGGTTCCAGGTACTGATCATGCAGGAATTTCCACTCAGTCTGTTGTTGAAAAAAAATTAGCTGAAGAAAACCTAAGTCGTTTAGAGCTGGGACGAGATAAATTTGTCGAACAAGTATGGCAATGGAAAGAGCAGTACGGTTCGCGCATTGTTAGCCAAATGCAACGCCTAGGGAACTCTTGTGATTGGGATCGTTTGACCTTCACCTTAGATGAAGGCGTGTCTAAAGCTGTGCGCAAAGTTTTTGTGGAGCTTTACAATAAAGGTTTAATTTATCGTGGTAAAAAACTGGTCAACTGGAGTCCTAAACTTCAAACCGCAATTTCAGATATTGAAGTGGATTATAAAGAAGTGAAAGGAAAGCTCTATCATATTGCTTATCCTTTAGAGGATGGTAGCCAAGAGTTGATCATTGCCACCACTCGACCTGAAACCATGTTAGGGGATGCGGCCGTATGTGTGCATCCTGCTGATGAACGTTATCAGGGTCTAATTGGAAAAAATATTGTGCTGCCGTTGGTAGGACGCAAGATTCCGATCATTGCTGATGATTATGTCGATAAAGATTTTGGTTCTGGAGCCTTAAAGATCACCCCTGCCCATGATTTTAATGACTATGAGATTGGTAAAAAACATTCCTTACCCATGATCAACATTTTAAATGTAGACGGTACTCTTGTTGAAGGCTACGGAGAGTTTTCTGGATTAAAAGTTCAGGAAGCCAGAAAAAAAGTGGTAGAGGCTTTAGAGGCGCAAAATTTAATCAGAGACATTGTGAATCACACTCACTCGGTAGGGCATTGTGAAAAAACAGGTGCCGTTGCAGAGCCATTTCTTTCAGAGCAATGGTTTGTAAAGATGACTACCCTTGCGGGTCCTGCGATTCGTGCCGCAGAAACGGGAACTACAAGTTTTATCCCTGAAAGCTGGGTGAAGACCTATTTGCATTGGTTGCGCAACATTCAAGACTGGTGCATTTCCCGTCAGTTGTGGTGGGGCCATCGTATTCCAGTATGGCACTGTAAAGACTGTGCGGCTGTGACAGTAAGTGAAGAGGACGTGCAGGCGTGTTCTAAGTGTGCTTCTAAAAACGTCGAACAAGACCAAGATGTTTTGGACACATGGTTCAGTTCAGCGCTTTGGCCCTTTAGCACTTTGGGGTGGCCAGAACAGAGCGAAGCCCTAAAAACCTTTTATCCCACAAACGTTTTAATCACAGGTCATGACATCATCTTCTTTTGGGTAGCTAGAATGATGATGATGGGTCTAGAGTTTTGTAAAGATGTTCCATTTAGACATGTGTTCATTCATGGGCTGATTCGTGATGCCAAGGGTGTGAAGATGTCTAAGTCTTTAGGCAACTCGGTGGACCCTGTAGAAATGATTGATCAGTATGGTGCTGATGCTTTGAGGTTTACACTGATGACTCAAGCAGGTGCAGGAAAAGATTTAAAGTTTTCTATTCAAAGACTAGAAGGCAACCGTAATTTTATGAATAAGATTTGGAACGCCACTCGTTTTGCTTTATCGGCAGCAGAAGTCAAAGAGTGGACAGCTAAAGATTACGCGACTGAAACACCTAAGAGTCTTTTGTCGGTGTTTGATCAATGGATCATTTTTAAAATGATCAAATTAGAAGAACAAGTGCATAAGGCTCTTGAACAGTATAGATTTTCTGATGCGGCCAATGCTTTATATAGTTTTGTCTGGAATGATTTTTGTGATTGGTATCTGGAGTTCAGCAAGCCTGTACTTTACGGTAAACAGCAAGATGAAAAAGCGGCATCGTCATTGGTACTCTTTCAAGTTTTGGCCCGTACATTAAAGATGCTGCATCCTTTTGTCCCCTTTATCACCGAAGAGATTTATGGCAAGTTGCCGCTAAAAGATGCAGAGATTTTGTGTACTTCTAAGTTTCCCCATTACAAAGAAGATAAAGACTGGGGAGCCCAAGGAAAACAAGATGCCTGGGAAGAGGTGGAGATCATCAAAGAAGTGATCACGGCTTTAAGAAACATTCGTGGAGAGAACTCCATCCCGTTTGGGGTAGAGATGTTTGCTCACATTGTGCCCAAGGATGATCGTACACAAAAGGTGTTGTCTTCCCATCGCGCGGTGATTTTAAAGATGTGTAAGCTTTCGGATATCAGTTTTGAACCTCGACCTTCTTTGGCCAAATGCGCTTTAACCCCATTGTCGGTGTTCAGTTCTGAGATTGATATTGTTATTCCTCTAGAAGGTCTGGTAGACTTAGAGGAGGAGATCAAGCGCTTAGAAAAAAATATGGAAAAGACCCAAAAGGACATTCAGATTTTAAGTAAAAAATTAAATAATGAAAACTTCATTAAGAATGCCCCGCCAGAGCTTGTCGAGCAGGATACCGCTTTACTCAAAGAAGCAGAGTCTAAGTTTAAAGCTTTACAAGACAGTTTAAACCGTTTGAAGTTGGAAGCATGAGTAGTCACGATGTTCATTTAGGTCATATCAAAAGACATCCTGACGGTTATGCTTTTTTTATCCCTAAAAATGCAGAAGCACTTGATGTCTTTATTTCCCCAGAAGATTTAAAAGGGGCGATGTCCAACGATCTTGTCGAGATCAAAATTTTAGGATCGGCCACTTCAAAACGTTTGCGTGGGCGAGTAGAAAAGATTGTAGAACGCCATTTTGATCGAGTAGTCGGTCGCTTAGACCCTCAAGGCAGTCATTATATTTTAAAAGATAAATCCTACGCATGGGGAGAAGACCTCTTTATCCCCGTGGCTGATATCAATGGCGCTAAAAAAGGAGAATTGGTTCTCGCCGAGATCACCTCCTACCCTGATGAAAGAAAAGGTTTTGTAGGCAAAGTCATCTCTGTCATTGGGAAACCCTCGGACCCTGCTGTAGATGTGAAGAGAGTGATTGCCGAATCGGGTGCGCCGATGGAGTTTAGCGAAAAAGCTCTGAAAGAAGTGGAAAAGTACGGAACAACAGTTTCTGCTGACGAGATCGCAAGACGTAAAGATATTCGCAAACTTCCTTTAGTGACTATTGATGGGGTCACCGCTAAAGACTTTGATGATGCTGTGTTTGTAGAAAAAAAAGGAAAAGGGTACCGACTGGTCGTTGCGATTGCGGATGTCAGTTATTATGTGCGCCCTGGTATGGCTGTGAATGCAGAGGCTTATGAACGTGGAACCAGTATCTATATGCCCAACTATGTGGTGCCGATGCTGCCTGAAGGTCTTTCTAATGAATTGTGCTCTTTAAAGCCTGATGTGGATCGTTTATGTGTAGTCGCAGACATGATGATTTCAAGCTCTGGAGAGTTTGAGAGCTATGAATTTTATGAAGCAGTGATGAAGAGTCATGGTCGACTCACTTATGGACAGGTGCAACAGGTTCTGGATGGCACGTATGTAGAAAGCGTGGAACGCCACAGAGATCTTTTGTTTACAGCCCAAGAGTTAGCCTTAATATTGATGAACAAACGTTTTGCCGATGGCTCCCTAGATTTAGACATTCCCGAAGTTCTTGTAGAGGTGGACGAGCAGGGCAATGCGGTAGACATTCAGCTTTCTGAGCGGATTTTTGCCCATCGTTTGATTGAAGAGTTTATGCTTAAGGCTAATATTTCTATTGCTAAATTTATTGACTCTAAAAAACGACCGCAAATCTATCGTGTGCATGAAGACCCTGATATGTTGTCTTTGGATTTATTTATGCGCTTTTACGATCAGATCATTGGCGACAGCGGATCTGGCTATATGGACCCGCGAGAAATTTGTAATGCACTGTCTACTTTAGAAGGTAAAGAGAAAAATATTTTACAAAGTCTTTTTTTAAGATCCATGAAACAAGCTCGCTATAGTGTGGACCAGTTAGGACACTTTGGGTTGGGTTTTTCTCATTATGCGCATTTCACATCCCCTATTCGTCGTTACCCAGATTTGATGACCCATAGAATCTTAAAGAGCATCATCGTGGGTGCTCCTTATGAGGGTTATCCCGAAGACGAAGTGGATGAGATGGCTTTGTTCTTAAGTCAATGTGAACAAAGAGCAGTGAAGGCAGAACGTAAAGTCAAATCCATTAAAAAGGCTCGTTTTGCTGAGTCCTTACTCTCTGAAGAGTTCATGGGTTCTGTTACCTCTGTGGTGCGCTTTGGACTATTTGTGACCTTGGATCAATATCCTCTTGAGGGTTTGGTTCGCATTGCAGATTTGGGTAGCGAGATGTTTATCTTTGATGAAGACAACTTACTTCTAGTAGGTAAACATTCTGGAAAGCAATTCAAACTTGGTGATCGAGTGAAAGTTCGTATCGCACAAGTGGACATCGAAGACGGATTTATTGATCTAGAACTTCTGGAACATCTGGGAAAGAAACAGGATTTAGAGCAGGTTTCTCCATGGTCAGCCAAAAATCGGTTTTTACAAAAACGACAAAAGCGCGAAGAAAGAAAACAGGCCAAACAAAATCCAAGTTCTAAGTCCTCTAAAAATCGAGATAAGAATTATTCCGATAAAAACTATTCGGACAAAAACAAATCTGGCCACGATAAGCCTAAAGGTTCCTCTGGGGGGAAGATTAAAGCTAGCGACTTGTTCTCGTCATCCCATAGAAGCCGTGTTTTAGGCTTTGGTAAAAACTCAAACAAAAACGGCAAAAAATAAAAAACTCTATTTAAAGTTCACGGTCAGCGGTGAGGATAAAAGCCAAGCTTAAGCGTGTGACATTTAAAGCATAATCCCAATTTAAAGTTGAGGGTAAGTCTTTGGCTGTGTGGATCAGACGGTTGCTCTGGCTGCTGCGAGGATTGCCAGAGGTGGGGAAGGTCACTGGGTATTTTTCTTGGTACCAAGAAGAATGGTCACTGCATGGATAGCCACAAGAAGTGTTCTTTAAACTCAGGTGTGGCAGATAATTTTTTGCCACTTGATTTAAAAGTTGATTCAACTTTGGAGAAGAGAAATCCTGTTCTAAATAAATATGTTCTGCTTGGTCGGGTACCCCCAACATATCCAGTTGCAGGGCCGCAATGACATCTTTGTTTTGTAAGCGAAACTGTTTAGCAATTTCAGCAGAACCGATCAAACCTTGCTCTTCGCCTGCGTACCAAAAGAAGTTTAAAGTGTTTTGTGGTTGATAATTAGATTTTAAAATTGTGCGAAGAATTTGTAAAATGGCTGTTGATCCCGAAGCATTATCATCAGCTCCTGGGGCCTGAGAAGAACCCCAACCCATATTGATAGAATCAATATGCCCACCTAAAACAATATGTCGCTCAGGATTTTTACCTTGAATTTGAATATGAATGCTTTTTTGTGGAGTGCGTTTATGAGTGATTAAGTCCACAGAGACAGGGATTTGTGTTGTGGGCAAAGTGTCTACAATGTGCTTTTTGATCTGTTCAATCTCGTTGTTGTTACTTTGTCTGGCATTGCGATGGGGAAACTGCGTGATAAAGTGAAGGTCGGTTTTAAAAGCATCTTGATCAAGGTCACTTAACATCTTTTGAATGTCCAAAG